>NZ_JARAMP010000050.1:0-10439 GCF_028802875.1 Seohaeicola sp. 4SK31
CACATCCAAACCAGCATAATGTTCCATAGGTCGTTCTCCTCACGCCTTATATACATGAGGCCAACATACCGGACCTCGTTCGCCACTGGAGAGCGACCGCCGCAATCACACCATGTCGTTTTTATGCATTGCAATCTACATCCCAGCTCCACCTGCTTTTGCGTTGCTCAAGCCATTCATTTGGCTGGCTGCGGGCGGTTTGGTTGCCCCTTGACACACCGATCCAACGAAAATAAGCATGAAATACGTTCCGTTAATCAGAAACCTGTTCTACCTATCAGAACAGCCTAGTCACGGAACCAACGATCGGAGGAATGGCTATGACACCTATCGAAATTATCGAACGCGACCAGGCCGCTCTGATTGACGAAATTCTCGTCGGTGCTGTCGACCCGCACGTGCATAGCGGTCCTTCGATCGCGCCGCGTGCTGTCGATCACCTGAATCTCGCGAAGACGTATTCGGATGCAGGGTTTGCGGCACTTGTGACGAAAGACCATGATTACTCAGGGGTGATGTGCGCTCAACTTATTCGCGATCATCACCCCGAGCTCAAAACAGAGGTCTTCTCCGGGATTGTGCTCAATAATGTCGTGGGTGGGCTCAATCCCTACGCCGTGGAGCATACTGCTGCGATGAACGGCAAGATCGTATGGTTGCCGACCCTCGCCGCCGAAAACCATCTTGAATGGGAGAAGACTTCCGGTTGGGAGCATCCCGCAACGACGCAGAAGATCCGTCCGGCCTCAGCCGTTCCACTGTTCAAGGATGGCAAGCTTCTGCCCGAGCTTCTCGATATCCTCGACGTGGTGGCGGCAACGGGCCTCGCGCTCGCAAGTGGGCACATCCACGTATCGGAAACCAAGATTGTTTTCGCAGAGGCGCGGCGGCGCGGTGTGGAGCGGCTGATCTTTACCCACCCCGAGGATATCGTCGGGGCGTCCTTCGAGGACACTAAGGAGATCGCGGCCATGGGGGCTTTCGTGGAGCACTCCCTTGGGTTCTTCATCGAAGGCTCGAAGTTCAAAAACAGGACCGACGAAGAACTACGTGCATTCATCGACTGCGTTGGGCCGGAGCGGACGATCCTGTGCTCCGATCTAGGCCAGGTCGGTTCTGTCGATCCGCTAGCCGGGCTTCGGCGCGGCGTCGCGATGTGCCTTGCCTTGGGATATGCCGACGCCGACATCCAAGCTATGATCGCGGATAATGCCGCAACAGTCATTGGGCTGAAGGGCTGAAGGGGCGGGAGCCCTGCTTCCGCACTATCTCCATGAGCCGGGAAGCTCTCCTATATAGCCCATGGCGTTGGAGATCGCCTCGGCTGCGGTGCCGACAGCTTCAATCTGCTCCTTGGACGGCGGCGAACTGATGAACTGGGTCAGGCTCACGATGGCCAAAGTCCCGATCATTTTCCCCGAGGGGCCAAGAAGCGGAAAGGCGAGGGCATTGAGCCCGGTTGCCGCCTCGTTTGGCGCATCCGCCCAGCCACGTTCCCGGATTTCCTCGAGATGACGCTTCAGTGCACTGGGATCGGTGATCGAGAACTTCGTCTCACCCTTCAGCGGAGAGGACAATATGCGTTCCCGCGTCGGTTCGGGCATCAGGGCCAGTGCCAGCTTTCCCTGAGCCGAAGTATTGAACCCCAGAATAGACCCGGGCCGGACGCCGACTTCCACAGACATCTTGCCGCCGATCGTTGTCAGGATGCGGACCCCTCCGTCCTCAATCTGACCCAGAATGACAGCCTGTTCGCAGCGGTCTCGCAGAAGCCGCATCGGCTGCGCCGCAACGCCGACGATGTCGGAGGAATGGATCGCCGCGTTTCCCAATTCAATGAGCTTGGCTCCGAGCCTGTATCGTTCGGTGAGCGGCGACTGAACGATGTAGCCCTGTTGGACCAAGGTCTGAAGGTGCCGGTGGATGCGGCTCTTGGTCGTGTCGAGCGCATCGGCGAGTGCGGTCACGCCGAGGTGGCTCCGGGCCTGACCCAGGGTCTCCAGAATTGAGAGCGCAAGAACAACACTCTGAACTCCTTCCGTTTTCTCGGATGCAATCTTCGGCATGACAAACGACTCCCTCGCCTTGGTGTCTTCGGCTTGACTCCGGGCAAAATCTCACTCTATGTTCTGAATAACAGGATAGCGTTCTATTAGACGAAACACAAGGGGAGGATTTGCGTTGGGTGAACGAAAGAGCTTCCGCTCTAGGTTCTTGGCAGGCGAACCGCTCTTCGGGACATTTCTGAAGGTGCCTGCAACGATGCCGGCGGAGATCATGGGTGGTCTCGGCTACGACTTTGTCGTCGTTGACGAAGAGCATGCCCCGTTTAACCGCGAAACCACCGACCGGATCATTCTAGCGTGCCGGGCGGCTTCCATTGCCTCGGTCGTCCGTGTTCAGAGCGCGGACCCGGCTTCTATCCTTTCGGTGCTGGATTGCGGCGCTGACGGCGTGCTGGTTCCCCATGTCACAGACGCAGATACCGCCCGGGCGCTCGTTGCGGCGGGCCGCTATCGGGGCGGCAAACGCGGGTTCGCCCCAACCACGCGCGCCGGAGACTTCGGGCGCGCCGGTCAGGCCGAACATATGGCCAGCGAAGACGAGCGGGTGACGATCATCGCTATGATCGAAGATCATCAGGCCATCGAGAATATTGACGCAATCCTCGCTGTGGACGGCCTGGACGGCGTTTTCATCGGTCGGGGTGATCTTGCGGCTGCCTATGAGGGCGCTGACGATGTTGCGGAACAGGTCCGCGAGGCCACGAGCCTCGTGCAAGCCGCCGCGCGCCGAGCTGGCCGCCCTGTGGCAATCCTTCCGGGCTCACCGGAAGACGCCGAGATCCAGGCAAAAGCCGGATCGACGGCCTTCATCCTGTCCTCCGACCAAGGATTTCTCAGAAGCGCCGCGATGCAGGCCCATGCCCGGATGTCCGACGCTGTGATCCGGGCGAAGAAAGAGGTGACCAATGTATGACAAATCCGACCCGCGCGCCGCGCTGGCTCCTAAAGCGCCGGGCGCTATGTCCCAGACCGGCCTGATCGCAGAACAGCAGGAAGCCTATTTCTACGATGAGGCGCCCCAGATCGAAGATGGAGATTCCCGGACTTGGCTTGTCCGCGGTAATAACTTCGTTCTTGCCTGGTCCGAGGCGTCTAAGGGAGCTTCCTTCGTCCGCGCGAGGCAGGTAGACGAGTATGCGGTGCTTCTCCCCAAGACGGCTGCGGTCATCGAGTGGAGCGGCCAGACCGTCGAGGTGCCCGGATGGTCGCTTGTGTTCGTCCCGCCCGGCGACAGCACCGTGACGCTGCCCGACGGCGGCCCAATGACGCGGCTTTTCACCACGCGGTCCGAGGATCTCGCGGCGCTTTGCTCGAACGCCCAAGCTTATAATACGCCGCGCGCGCATATTCCGGAGTTCGAGGCATGGCCCGAACCCAAGGGCGGCTGGAAGGTGCGGCATTATTCTCTCGATGTCGCCCCGGAACCCGGCCGGTTCGGGCGGATATTCCGCTGCACCACGATGATGGTGAATGTGCTCGACCCCTACTTCGGTCCGCGTGACGCTTCCAAGATGTCTCCCCACCACCATGACGATTTTGAGCAGTGCTCCCTCGCGATTGAAGGCGAGTTTAACCACCACCTGCGCTGGACCTGGACAACCGACATGAACGACTGGCGCGACGACCGCACCGTCTCGATGGCCTCGCCGTCAGCGCTCGTAATCCCGCCGCCCGTGATCCACACCACGCGGGCCATTGGGGCAAGCACCAATCAACTCGTCGATATCTTTTGCCCCCCGCGCGTAGACTTCTCGGAGAAGCCCGGCTGGGTCCTGAATGCCGACGACTATCCGATGCCCGCTTGAGCTGACGCGCAAGGAGTATGAGCTTCTGAGAGAGGGACCTGCAACAACAAGCGCCAACGCCACTCCACCAAATTCTGACCACAAACGACTGATCGAACTTTAGGGAGGAACCAAAAGATGATCACCAGACGACTGCTCCTGCAATCCGGTGCCGCGCTTGGCGCGACTCTCGCCGCACCACATATCGCACGCGCCTCCGGCAAGATGGTACGCCTCGCCCATGCCACGAGCGAGATTCATCCCGGTCACGTTCTGGCGACGAGCTTCAGAGACGCGCTCGAAGACATTCTTCCCGGTGCTTTCAACGTTCAGATCTTCCCCAACAGACAGCTCGGCGACGACAAGCAGAACCTCGAGTCTGCGGTGGCGGGTGCGATCGAAGTGGCGATGATCTCAGGCGTTTTGATCCCGCTGGTGACGGGACGCCCGTCCTATGACGCTTGGCAATTGCCTTTCCTCGTCCGTGATTACGACCATTTCGAGAAACTGGCGTTGAGCCCCATCGGCCAGAAGCTCCAGGACGACCTCGAAGAGGCCGGCATCATCGGGCTCGCCACGGCCGATATTGGCCAGCGGAACTTCCTGTCGGTCAATACGGAAGTGCGCAGCGTCGCCGACATGAAGGGTCTCAAGACGCGAATTGTGCCGGTGCCGCTGCACAAGGCGATCTGGGAAGCTCTCGGAACCGCACCGGTGGGTCTCCCCTATGGCGAGGTCTATGGCGCGCTCGAGACCGGCGTGATCGACGCCGTCGAGATCAACGTTTCCTCCATGGTAGGTGAGAATCTGTGGGAGATCGGCAAGAATTTCACGCTCACTGGGCATTATCCGTGGCACGCCTCCAACGTCGTCTCGACGGGCTTCTGGAGCACGCTGTCGGACGAAGAGAAGTCCGCGATGCGCGAAGCGGGCCGCCGTTCCGTTTCAGCGACCCTGGCCTATGCCAAGGCGCAGGACCTCGCGGGCCGTGACGAGCTTCGGGAGAAGGGTGTCAACATCATCGAGCTCGAAAACCTCGAGGAGATGCGTGCGGCGGTGGCACCGCTCACGGCAGAGTGGGCTGCGCGCGATCCTCTCATCGCGGAGTTCGTCGAAACCGCTCAGAGCATAACCTGACGATCTGTCTCCGTGGCCGCCGCGGCCACGGAGACACTTCCCATTCAAGAGAGCCGCTGTGACGCTACCTCCGCCCCTTGCACTTGCTGTTAGTATCTACTTGACCGTTCTGCGCGTCTTCGCCGGGACGACCATGGCGATCATCGTCGTGGTGATGATCGCCCAGGTCTGGGTGCGCTACGTCGCCGGTGGGTCTCTGATCTGGGCAGAGGAACTCTGTCGCTATCTGCTGATCTGGCAGACCTTCCTCGTCCTAGGTTTGGCCTACTCGAAGGGCGAGTTCATTGCGATCGACTTTCTCCCGGCGGCTTTGTCCGACCGGGGAAAGCGAATTCTAAAGCTCGTGAGCGCCGTGCCGATTGTGGCCTTCCTCGTCGTCATTGCTATCTACGGAGCCGACTACGCCTCCCGTTTCTCCCAGCAAACGATCCCTGCGCTCGACTTCATCTGGGGTGCACTTTTTGGGGATAGGCTCGGACTGTCGATCAAATATGTCTACATCTCCGTCTCAGTCGGTGCGGTCTTGATGATCCTTCATGTCTGCGCAGACGTTGTAGTGAGCTTCGACCCGGCCGTCGGTGCTGCCGTGCAGGATGGGATCGACGATGAAGGTGACACCGTGGGAACCGGAGGGCGACAGGGCTGATGGGCGCGTTCTTTATCATCTTCGCTGGATTGCTAGCTTCCGGCATTCCGATCGCGCTTACGCTTGGAATGGCGGGCACGGCCTACCTCTACTTTTCCGGCAATGGATCGATGGTCCTGATGTTGCCGCAACGGATGATGGCGGGTGTCGACCAGTTCGTCCTTCTCACAATTCCGCTCTTCCTTTTGGCCGGGGCGCTGATGAACGTGGGCGGGGTCACCGACCGGATCGTGCATTTCGCCCGCGCCATGGTGGGCCATCGGCGTGGCGGCATGTCATCGGTATCGATCCTGTCGTCGGGATTCTTTGCAGGGATTTCAGGCAGCGCGACGGCCGAAGCATCTGCACTCGGCTCGATCCTCATTCCCACCATGAGCAGGCAGGGCATGCCGCCTGCCTACGCGGCCGCCCTCATCGCCGTCGCCTCCGTCATGGGGCCGATAATTCCGCCGTCGATCACGATGATCATCTACGGTGTGCTTTCGGGCACCTCCATCGGTCAGCTTTTTCTCGCGGGTATCGTGCCGGGCATCGGGATCGCGACGGGATTGCTCATCTATGCTTCCTACCGCGCCCGGAGAGACGGCTTCCCGGTGACCGAGCGCATGGTCGGACGCGAGCGCTGGCAGGCTACGGCGCGCACGCTTCCCGCGCTCCTTCTTCCGGCGATTATTCTCGTTGGGATCAAGGCGGGTATCTTCACCCCGACCGAGGCCGCAGCCGTCGCCGTCGCCTATGCTTTGGTGGTCGGCTTTGCCTACCGCGATCTCAACTTGCGTCGCCTTTGGGAGGCGCTCGTCGCTACGACGCTCGTTTCGGCATCGATCCTCTTCATTACTTCGATGGCTTCCATCGTGTCGTTCGTTTTCACCCTCGAGCAGGTGCCCCAGCAGATCGCGGACCTCGTTCTCGCGATCACCGAACAGCCTCTTCTGATCCTGCTCCTCCTGAACATCTTCCTTCTCATCCTAGGAATGTTTCTCGAGCCGATCTCGATTCTCATTCTCACCATGCCAATCCTTTTGAAGTTCCAGGCGCTGATCGGAATGGATCCGGTGCAATTTGGCACCGTCGTCGTTCTAAACGTGGTGATAGGCATGGCCACGCCGCCTGTGGGCATCCTGCTCTTCATAGCCTCGGCAATCTCGGGCGAGCCGGTCACCCGCGTGATCCGGGAAGCTCTACCGCTCATCGCAGTCTGTCTCGCCGTCCTCACCCTCATCGCGCTTGTCCCGGTGCTGTCTCTCTTCCTTCCCAAAATGCTTTTCTGAGAGGATAAATGCCCCGCAAGATTATCATTACCTGCGCCGTCACGGGGTCGATCCACACTCCGTCGATGTCCCAGCATCTCCCGGTCACGGCCTCCGAGATCGCGGAGGCCGCCATCGGTGCCTACGAAGCGGGGGCGGCGATCGTTCATCTGCACGCCCGCAATCCCGAAACCGGTGAGCCGGATCAGTCACCTGAGGCCTACGAGCCCTTCCTGAAAGTGATCAAGCAGCGCACGGACGTCATCATCAACATCACGACGGGTGGCGCTCCCACGATGAGCGTCGAAGAGCGCTTGCGCCCGGCCGCGGTGTTTCAGCCCGAGGTCGCTTCGCTTAACATGGGGTCGATGAACTTCGGGTTCTTCCCGATCCTCGAAAAGATGACCGATTTCCAGCACGATTGGGAGAAGCCTTACATCGAGGGCTCGCGCGACCGCGTCTTCAAGAACACCTTTGTCGACATCGAAGGTATCCTCACGACCTGCGCGGGTAACGGGACGCGGTTTGAGATCGAGTGCTACGACATCGGGCACCTCTACACGCTTCACCATTTCGTGCAGCGTGGTCTGGTGACACCACCCTTCTTCGTGCAGTCGGTCTTCGGTATTCTCGGCGGCATCGGGGCGCATCCTGAGGATGTGCTCCACATGCGCCGGACAGCCGATCGGCTCTTCGGCGATGCGTATCAGTGGTCTGTGCTAGGGGCAGGGCGCCACCAGATGCAGGTGGCCCTTCAGTCTGCCCTGCTGGGCGGCCATGTTCGCGTGGGCTTGGAAGACTCGCTTTATGCGGGCCGTGGGAAGCTCGCCAAGAGCAACGCTGAACAAGTTTCGATGGCCCGCGCCCTCATCGAGCAAATGGGGTTCGACGTTGCGACGCCGGACGAGGCCCGTGAGATCCTCGCCCTCAAGGGCGGCAACAAGGTTAACTTCTGACAATGGCAACCTCGCGCAACGTTCTGATCGTGGTCGCGCACCCCGAGCGATCCTCCTTCAATCACGCCATGGCGCAGGCGGCCGCGAGCGCGCTGCGCGAGGCCGGCCACAACGTCACCGTGTCGGATCTCTATGCCGAGGGTTTCCGTGCAGATGTCGGCCGCCACGACATGTCTAGCGTTGCTGATCCAGAACGGTTTCACGTTCAAGCCGAGCAGTCTGAGGCCGTCCGAAATATAGCCTTCGCTCCGGATATTGCCCGAGAACAGGCGCGTCTTGCGGCAGCGGACAACCTCATCCTTCAGTTTCCGCTCTGGTGGGGCGGTCCCCCGGGAATGCTGAAGGGTTGGATCGACCGGGTTCTCGCCTACGGATTTGCCTATGTCGACGGAAGGCGTTTCGAAACGGGCCTCTTCAAGGGACGGCGCGCGATGCTTAGCGTGACCACGGGCGGGACCCCGAGTCGCTTCGCTGAAGACGGCGTCTACGGTCCGATCGGGCCCATCCTCATGCCGGTTCAGAGGCTCGCCTTGGAATACATGGGCTACGAGGTCGCTCCCGCCTATGTGGCGCACGGCGTGCCTCGGTCAGACGATGCCGAACGGCAAGGCCACCTCGACGCGTTTTCGAAAGCTGCGCAGGAACTTGCTGACCTGCCGACTACGCCGACCGACGACTACCTCCACGCGCTCGAAGATGTTGCCGAGGGGGCTTGGAAACGGCCGGGATGACCGGTTCTGAAAGAGAGGTTCAAATGGACGGCGAGGGACGGTTTTCGGGACGGGTTGCCATTGTCACAGGAGGATCGAGAGGCATCGGTGCAGAGGTCGCCCGTCGGCTCGGCGCGGAGGGTGCGACCGTTGCCGTTGCCTATCGAAGCGATTTGGCGTCTGCGGAATGTATCGTCGGCGCCTTGAAGAACGCCGGAGCGAAGGCAGCCGCCTTTCAAGTCGACGTGGCCAGCCCTGAAGACTGCGAGGCGCTTGTTCGGGCCTGTATCTCGTCCTTTGGACGCCTCGACATCCTCGTCAACGCCGCCGGCGTGGCGCAGTATCTGCCGCTGGAGGATGCGGATGCCATACACTACCGCGCGATGTTCGACACCAATGTGTTGGGCGCTCTCTCGCTGACGCGCGCCGCTGTGCCGATCATGACAAATCCCGGGCGGATCATCCATGTTTCGTCGCGCCTCGCGGAGGCGCCCTTTGCCGGGACCTCGATTTACGCTGCGTCGAAAGCGGCTGTCTCGGCGCTGACCCTCGCGCTCGCTCAAGAACTAGGGCCAAAGGGCATCACGATCAACGCCGTCGCCCCGGGCCTCATAGAGACCGACATGACCAAGGCCGCAATCGAGGCGCGCGGTGCCGCTTTAAGCGCTCAGACGCCCTTGCGGCGGATTGGACAGCCGGGCGACGTCGGTGGCGTCGTGGCGTTTCTCGCATCAGACGATGCGGGATGGATCACCGGACGGACAATCCGCGTGGATGGTGGACTGCTCTAAACCGCTGCCCGCCGTGGAGGTGGATCGGCCTACTCCAAGAGGTCTTCAACGTAGGGTTCAAGATGGAAGAGTTCCGAAGCCCGCACCCTCAGAGGCGTCTGATTGTCGGATCCATTCTTTCTAGGGTCAGGACTCATTCTCTCGTCATAGCCAGAACATGACGGTTGCGGCGAGGGCGACGGCGGAGAGGAAGACCTTCGGGCACCTGTCGTAGCGCGTGGCAACCCTGCGCCAGTCCTTCAGGCGGCCGAACATGATCTCGATCCTGTTGCGGCGTTTGTAGCGGCGCTTATCGTATTTGACAGGCTTGCCGCGCGACTTCCTGCCCGGGATGCAGGGCTTTATCCCCTTGTCTTTCAACGCATCTCTGAACCAGTCGGCATCATAGCCGCGGTCGGCGAGCAGCCATTCTGCAGATGGCAAGCTATCCAGCAGGGCCGCAGCACCCGTGTAGTCGCTGACCTGGCCTGCGGTCATGAAGAAGCGGATCGGACGTCCATCGGCATCGGTAACGGCGTGCAGTTTGGTGTTCATGCCGCCCTTGGTCCGGCCGATCAAACGACCCCTCTGATCGCTTGGCCCCCCTTTTTCGACCGCAGGCTGGTCGCCGTGCGGTGCGCCTTCAGATAGGTCGCGTCGATCATCACCGTCCTCGGAACGGCCGCCTCGGAGGCCAGCCCCTCCATCATCCGGGCAAAGACACCCTTGTCGCCCCATCGCTTCCAACGGTTGTAGAGGGTCTTGGGTGGACCATACTCCTTCGGTGCATCACACCACCGCAAGCCATTGCGATTGATGAAGATAATGCCGCTCAGCACTCGCCGGTCATCGACACGCGGCTTGCCATGGCTCTTGGGAAAGAATGGTTCCAGACGGGCCATCTGCGCATCCGTCAGCCAGAAAAGGTTGCTCATTGATCGGTCTCCTTGCGGAGGCTGAATCATGCCGAAAATGGAAGATCAATGGGTCCTGACCCTAGAGCGTGTCGCGTTTAATCGGTTTTGTATCCGGCGGCTTTGAAGAAGTTGTAGCATTCTTCGTCGGTGAAGAGGTCGCAGACATGGCCGACGGCCTTCCAGAGTTCCTGGTAGGTTCGGGC
>NZ_JARAMP010000051.1:0-10231 GCF_028802875.1 Seohaeicola sp. 4SK31
TCCACAGTGAAAATCCTCCCGCCCTCCCTGTCGCCAGAAAGGGTAAAGGTGGACGACTTTTACGCCGCCCGCAGCAGGCTCATCCCGCCGCTACCGTGGCCGACTTTCGCACCGCCGTTCTCAAACGCTGCGAGGCTGAATGCCAAGACAATGCTCACAAACTGAATACCGGGCATGTCGACGGAGAAAAACCTCTGCATGTAAGAACGTTGGCACATATACGGCTTGAGATCGAGGATGTTGAACCTGCGTTTGGGAACCAAGCATTCGCTCCAGGTCTTTGGGACGAATGAAATTTAAGTTTCGAAATCTCCTGAACCGCGTTCCATGTCTCAACTGCAGGCCGAGCGACATAACAAATGGTAGGTTACTGCCGGACCTAGTTGCGGAAATGTTGATAGCATTGGAAAGTAGCTTTTCTGCATGTCTTACGCTGGCGGTGATTTTCAGAACGGAATATTCCTATCCGAGTGGGCGGACTCCTTTCAGGGTCTATTGCAATCTGCGCGGAGATCGCGGCCATCGTGCCGCTTCCATACAAAAGCCCATCATGGCTGCCGGCCCAGATGCGACGGTTTCGTGCGGTCTAACCGCACTTGAAGTCGACGTTGACAGCAACTTAGATGAAAGTGAATTGGCCACAGCGATCAACGAAGCGAGCTATGGCTGTGAGAAATTGGTGAGCTGAGCGCGGGCGAGGCTTTGGCCCGTTACATGTTTCCGATTTTCAACATTTTTGACAGCAGCGGCCGTATCCCGCCCGTTTCACGAAGAATTCAACTAACCTTCCTGCGCAGGACGGATTGACTGTACTGCATCGTTCTCCGATAGTCGCGGCATGAGCTTCCGAGTTTTCATATCAAGCTGGTCAAGGGCGTTTACGTGCATCGTGTTTGCGCTGGCGTTGGTATTGTCACCACCTTCTGCCGCTCACGCGTCGTCCGGCATGCATGACGGACATGAAGTCAAGTCTGTTGGTGTCGTTGGTGCTGCGGAGGCCCGTGAAACCGGAAGCGATGCGCATCACGCACACACGATGCTTGAGGTCGTAAGTGACATCGGCATAGAAGTGTCCGACAAGGATGGCAAAGAGCGGCAGTCAGACGAATGTTGTAACGGTATCTGTATTTCTGTCGCCTTCCTCGACGATACCAACTTGCGAGCAGAGCCAGTTGGTACGAGGCAATATGTGATTCTGGACGGACAGACGTATTCCTTCGAAACGACTGGTTTTCTGCGGCCCCCTCGATTCCTGATCTGAACCGGCGCCCAAATTGGGTGTGAGCCTTGCGCAGTTTCTGCGTGAGACAACGTTCACCAATCAGGTTACTTTCATGAAAATTCATCTTCTTATGGGGGCTTCGGCCCTCGGGCTTGGCGCATGCGCCTATGAACCCACCGCCTTGCCGTCCGTCGAGACTCAACAGGCCGCCGTTAATACGACAGTTTCGTCGCCGATCAGCTATCAGGACCCGTTGGCTGGCTACACCTATCGCGGACCAACTGGCCCCCGGGATTGGCGTTCCGTCAATCAAGAGCAGACGGAGGGCAACTGATGCGGCTATCGAAGTTTCCGCTGGTTTTCGGCTTTCCGCTAATCTTGGGTGCTTGCGCTACGGCTGTACCGGGCATCTACACGGAACCAAAGGCTGGCTTCGTCAACATTTCCAGCCAGGTCACACCAGCCATCGGCAAACGGACAGCCTTCGCTGAAACCCAGGCCGAAAACGAGGCTCTGCAAAAGCAGGTGCACGCAATGGTGCATCGCAAGACCATTTCGGCGGACACCGCCGTTCAGGTCGCTCTTTTAAACAACAAGGGGTTGCAGGCGTCATACGCGAACGTCGGCCTGTCCGCCGCCGAGGCCTGGCAGCAATCGACCCCGGAAAATCCGATCGTTTCGATAGGTATCCTGGGCATCGGTGCGCCCGAACTGGGTGCATATAGGGCAATCGAGGGACTAATCCGGTCGAACGTGCTCGATGCCACCACGCGCCAGCAGCGTATGGCCATTGCAGACGCAAACTTCCAGCAGGCGCAGCTTAGTGCTGTAAATGATACGCTCGCACTGGCCAATCAGACGCGGAAGGCATGGGTCGATGCCGTAGCCGCCTTCGAGGCGGTGAGTTATCTTCGCCGTGCGAAAGCGACCTCTGACGCCGGATCGGAATTGGCCATGAGGCTGGGTGAGACCGGAGCCCTCAACAAAGCCGGACAGGCCCGTGAACAGGCGTTCAATGCCGAACTCGCCGGACAACTTGCCCAGGCACGCTTGAATGCGACACGGTCCAAGGAGGCTTTGACCAGATTGATGGGCCTATGGGGCACCGAGGTAGACTATTATGTGCCCGATGCCCTTCCTGCGCTGCCGCGTTCCGTCGGTCGTGTGACTGACATCGAAGCGAAAGCATTACGGAATCGGGTTGATCTGCGGATTGCCAAACTCGGCTTGGAAGCACAGGCCAAGGCGTTTGGTCTGACCGACCAGACCCGCATTGTCAGCGATCTCGAATTCATTGCCGGATTCGAGGCAGAGCGGGAAATCGAGGATGGAGAAACAGAGACTGTAACCACCCCTCAGGTGGAAGTGGAGTTCGCAATCCCGATCTACGACACCGGTAAGGCCCGGATGCGCAAGGCGGAATTGTCGTACCTGCAAGCGGCCAACGTGCTTGCGGAGAAAGCCGTCAACGTCCGCTCTGAGGCGCGCGGTGCCGAAACCTCCTATCATGCCGCGTATAAGATCGCCCGCCACTACCGCGACGTTCTGGTGCCGCTACGCACGACCGTCGAAGAAGAGGGTCTGCTGTCCTACAATGGCATGATCACCAATACTTTCGAGCTGCTGACTGATGTGCGCGAGAAGCTTGGCGCATCGCTGGAAGCGGCAAATGCAAAACGCGAATTCTACATGGCTCAGGCTGACCTGACCGCTGCGATCTATGGCGGCGGCGATGGCGGCGGTGCTGGTGGAGAAGGCGCAACACTTGCCGCCGGTGGCGGCGCAGGACACTGAAAGGAACTGACATGTTGAACAGACGTCAATTACTCGGAGCCGGCGCGGCAGGTGCAACGCTGGTATCTTCGAAAGCCTGGGGTAAAACACTGAACATGGGCCTGCCCGAAGCTGCCCAAATGGACAGTGCGGCAACGGCGATTACGCCGCGTCCCAATTCCGGGCCGGACTACACACCCGTGGTCACATTGAACGGGTGGACCCTGCCGCACCGGATGAACAACGGGGTGAAAGAATTTCACCTCGTGGCCGAACCGGTAGAACGCGAGCTTGCCGACGGCATGATCGCGCATTTGTGGGGCTACAACGGCCAATCCACCGGCCCGACGATCGAAGCAGTCGAAGGCGACCGGGTGCGTATCTACGTCACCAATAAGCTGCCGGAAGGCACAACGGTGCATTGGCACGGGCTCATTCTTCCTTCAGGCATGGATGGGGTCTCCGGATTGAGCCATCCAAGCATCCCGCCGGGCAAAACCTTCGTCTACGAATTCGACTTGGTGAAGTCCGGAACGTTCATGTACCACCCCCACGGCGATGAAATGACCCAGATGGCGATGGGGATGATGGGCATGTTCGTGGTCCACCCCAAGGATCCCACATTCATGCCGGTGGATCGTGATTTCCTGATCATGCTGAATGCTTTCGACATCGATCCGGGTACCTATGTACCCCGCATCATGACGATGACGGATTTCAACCTTTGGACCTGGAACAGCCGGATCTTCCCCGACATCGATCCGCTGGTCGTGAACAAGGGCGACCGGGTGCGAGTACGGGTTGGGAACCTTACGATGACGAACCACCCGATCCATATGCACGGCTATGACTTCAAGGTCACCTGCACGGATGGCGGCTGGGTGCCGCCTGAAGCACAGTGGCCGGAGGTCAGCATCGACATTCCCGTAGGTGCGATGCGCGCCTACGAATTCGTCGCCGATCATCTGGGAGATTGGGCGATCCATTGCCACAAATCGCACCATACGATGAACGCCATGGGCCATGACGTGCCGACGTTCATCGGGGTGAATAAGAAGCCGCTGACCCAGAAGATCCGTCAATTCCAGCCGGAATACATGCCGATGGGCATGTCCGGCATGGGGGACATGGCAAAAATGGAAATGCCGCTACCCGACAATACCATCCCGATGATGACGGGTTGGGGCCCGTACGGACCCATCGAGATGGGCGGCATGTTTTCGGTCGTGAAGGTGCGGGACGGCATCGACGCGGACGATTACTCCGATCCCGGCTGGTACGAGAACCCTCCGGGCGAGATGGCCTACGAATGGACTGGCGAATTACCCGACTTTGCCTCCAACAACAGCCCCAAGACCATTCTCACACCGAAACCAACCTCGAAGGGCTGAGCGGCCCTTCGTCATCTCCAACCGAACCAACCTACAGGACAATAAAATGAGAAATCTTCTTTTGACGACAAGCTTCGCGATCGCGCTATCAGCACCGGCCTTTGCTTCAGGTACACACGACGGTGGACATGGGGAGACCAAGCCAGCCGCAATGATGGTCGGCATGCCGGGTGACGCCGCCAAGGTTGACCGCACAATCGACGTCACTTTACTCGAAAACGATGAGGGCCAGATGCTGATCGAGAGTGAGCCGATGGATATCAAGGAGGGCGAAACCATCCGCTTCAACATCACCAACAAGGGTGAGCTGGAGCATGAATTCGTCCTCGACACGGTAGAGCGCAATGCCGAGCACAAGATCGAAATGGCCAAGATGGACATGGAACATGACGATCCGAACCGTATCCGTCTCGATGCGGGCGCTTCCGGCGAGGTTGTCTGGACTTTCGCAAATTCTGGCACATTCGAAGCGGCGTGCCTGATCCCTGGCCACTACGAATCCGGCATGCACCGGGAGGTCGCAGTCGGTGACCAGATGGCTCAGGCTGACGTGGAATACACGAGCGGGACCATCAAGAAAATCGACGCCAAAGCCGGCAAGGTCACAATTATCCACGGCCCTCTCGTCAACCTGGATATGCCCGCGATGACCATGGTGTTCCGCGCGGACGAAGCCATGCTGGAAAAAATGTCAGAAGGGCAGGACATTCAATTCGTTGCAGACCGCGTAAAAGGCAAGCTGACTGTGACTGCATTGAAATAATAGCAAGACGTCTACGGGGCCACCTACAACTTGGTGGGGCAACGTTTCGAAATGAAGCCTTGCCCCACTTTCCAATGCTAGCATCGGATTCGTCAAATACGGATGAAAACAAGTTTTATGAACATGATGGTGTCCTTTGTCCCCTTCTGCGTGATCTGAGGTGCATCTAGCTGCGTCCTTTGCAAGGCAAGTGTTTTGCGCTCCTGAGGCGAGCCGGTCATCAGAGAAAGTGACTGCAAGATATGGACTATGTTTAGCCTGGGGCATGTCACAGACTTGCGGTTTCACTGACAAAATACGCGCCAAAAGCTCAAAAAGGAAATCCCGTGTCGAGAAACGACTACGAGAAGAACAGCATTACCCTGCCTGGCGCGGTAGCCATGGGAACCGGCGTGATGATCGGCGCGGGCATCTTCGCCCTAACCGGCCAGATCGCCGAACTCGCCGGGCCTCTCTTCTCGCTCTCGTTCATCGTGGGCGCCATCGTGACCGCGTTCAGCGCCTATACCTACATCAAGATGTCGAACGCGTATCCGTCAGCGGGCGGCATCGGGATGATCCTGAAGAAGGCCTACGGCCCGACGACGGTCGCAGCGGGTGCTGCACTTTTGATGGCGCTGTCGATGGTCATCAACGAAAGTCTCGTCGCGCGCACTTTTGGAACTTATGCAGTTAAGGTGATTGGCGGTAATCCGGATAGCGCTTTAGTGCCAACGCTGGGTGTTGGGCTTATAATTTTTGCCTATCTCGTGAATGCCTCCGGGAACCGGTCGGTCGGGCTGATTTCTCTTGTCATGGCCGTTCTCAAGGTGGGCGGCATCGCGCTGTTTGGGGCAGCCGGCCTCTGGACGAGCGGAATCTCGTTCGAGGCGATGGATGGAGACATGGACAAAACCGATTTCGTGGCGTCGGTTGCGCTGTCGATCCTGGCCTTCAAGGGGTTCACGACCATTACCAACAGCGGTGCAGAGGTCACCGACCCGCACCGCAATGTGGGCCGGGCCATCGTCTGGTCGATCGCCATCTGCGTCGTCGTCTATCTGCTGGTGGCTTTCGCGGTCGGTTCCAGCCTGCCGCTTGACCGTATCGTGGCAGCGAAGGACTACGCGCTGGCCGAAGCGGCCCAGCCGTCCCTCGGTCAGACCGGCTTCTACCTTACGGTGGCGCTGGCGCTGGTGGCCACGGCGTCGGGTCTGATCGCCAGCGTGTTCGCGGTCTCGCGGATGCTGGCAATGCTGACCGACATGAAGATGATCCCGCACAGCCATTTCGGGATGCCGGGCACGATCAAGGACCACACGCTTGTCTACACCGTCGTTATCGCAGGATTCCTGACGGTCTTCTTCGACCTCAGCCGCATCGCCTCGCTTGGGGCCTTCTTCTATCTGGTGATGGACATGATCATCCACTTCGGTGTGTTCCGGCATCTGCGCGAGGAAATCAGCGCGAGAGGCTGGGTGTTGCTGACGGCCATCGCACTTGATGCCGTGGTGCTGGCCGCCTTCGCCGCAGTGAAATGGCAGTCCGACCCGCTCATCGTTGTGGTCGGCATCGTTGGCATGGCTCTGGTGTTCCTGTTCGTCCGGCTGTTCCTCGCGCGCAACTCGGTCGGGGAAGGCGCTCACGCCAATCACTAAAAGGGCTTGAGGTTCCGGTCGTTAGAAACCGCAAACTGAAAAAACAGATCGAAAGGCTGGCAGACCATGGAGAGAGATCACCATCACGCGCCCCCCGACATCCCGGCTGGGACCGAGACGGCAAAGGACCCGGTCTGCGGCATGACTGTCGCCGTCAAGCCTGACGGGCGTCACGCCGAGTTTCAGGGCGAGACCTTCCATTTCTGCTCGGAAAAATGCCAAGGGAAGTTCAAAGCTGATCCGTGGTTCTACGCTTCAGGGCGTGCCGCTGGACAGAAGAAGACCGCCCCGGCCAACGTCAAGTACACCTGTCCGATGCATCCCGAAATCGTCCGCGATGCGCCAGGTGCCTGCCCGATCTGCGGCATGGCGCTGGAGCCGATGGTGCCGTCTGACGAGCCAAGCGAGGAACTGACCGACTTCACGCGTCGCATGTGGATTTCGGCCGCAGCCGCGGTGCCGCTTGTCATCCTCACGATGGGCGAATTGGTGGCCTTGCCAGTGCGCGACTGGATCGGGCATCAGACCGCCAGCTATCTTGAGTTCGTGCTGGCGACGCCAATCATCCTCTGGGCCGCCTTGCCGTTCTTTCGGAGCGGCTGGGACTCGGTGGTGAACCGTAGCCCGAACATGTGGACCCTGATCAGCCTCGGCGTGGCGGCTGCCTACCTCTATTCACTGGTGGCGACGTTCCTGCCGGGCGTTTTCCCCGAACAGTACCGAATGGGCCACGGCGTCGGCACCTATTTCGAGGCGGCCGTGGTGATCGTCGCGTTGGTTTTCGTGGGCCAGGTGCTGGAACTCCGAGCGCGAGAACGCACCGGGGATGCGATCCGCGCGCTTCTGGATCTGGCACCGAAGACCGCGCGGCGTATCCTCCCGGAGGGCACTGAATACGACGCGCCACTGGAAAACATCATGGAGGGCGACCGGCTGCGCGTCCGTCCCGGAGATGCGGTGCCCGTCGACGGCACGGTGATCGAAGGGCGATCCTCGCTGGACGAAAGCATGCTGACCGGTGAATCGATGCCAGTCGAAAAGGGCCCGGGAGACATTGTGACCGGGGCCACGATCAACAAGAACGGCTCTCTGGTGATCAAGGCGGCCAAAGTCGGGTCCGACACTGTCCTCGCGCAGATCGTGGCCATGGTGTCGAACGCGCGGCGGTCCCGCGCGCCGATCCAGGGGCTGGCCGACCGGGTGTCGGCGGTCTTCGTGCCTACCGTGGTCGCCATCGCCATCATAGCGTTCGTGGTCTGGATGATATTCGGCCCGGAACCCGCGCTTGTGTTCGCGATTGCATCAGCCGTTTCGGTGCTGATCATTGCCTGCCCTTGCGCGCTGGGGTTGGCGACACCGATTTCCATCACCACTGCCGCGGGGCGCGGCGCACAGGCGGGCGTGCTGATCAAGGACGCCGAAGCGCTGGAGCGCATGGCGGGCGTCGATACGCTGATCGTCGACAAGACCGGGACGCTGACGATGGGCAAACCGAAGCTGACAGATACGGTGGCGCTGGGGGATGTGACCGAAACCGACCTGCTGTCGCTGGCCGCAGCGCTGGAGCGCGGCTCGGAACACCCGCTGGCGGAGGCGATCGTCGAAGGGGCTAAAGCGCAGGGCGCACCGCGTCAGGAGGCTGTGGACTTCAACGCCGTCACTGGCAAGGGCGTGCGCGGCATGGTTGGCGGACGGGCGGTGTCGCTCGGCAATGCCGCGATGATGACTGAGATGGGCCTGGACACGGGCACGGCCGAGGGGCAAGCCGACACCCTGCGCGCCGAGGGAAAGACCGCGATGTTCGTCGCGGTCGATGGCGCGCTTGTTGGCATCGTAGCGGTGGCCGATCCGATCAAGGACAGCACCGCGCAGGCGATCAGGGAGCTGCACGCGCAGGGACTGCGGGTGATCATGGCGACGGGCGATAACGAACGCACGGCGCAGGCGGTTGCAGGCAAACTCGGGATCGACGAGGTCCGCGCCGGCATTCTGCCCGAGGCAAAGAAGGACCTGATCGACCAGCTGCGCCGCGAGGGCCACAAGATTGCGATGGCGGGTGACGGAGTGAACGATGCGCCCGCACTGGCCGCCGCGGATGTGGGCATCGCTATGGGCACCGGCGCGGATGTGGCGATGGAAAGCGCGGGCATCACCCTGCTGGGTGGTGACCTGATGGGCATTGTCCGGGCGCGCAAGCTATCCCGCGCCACCCTGCGTAACATCAAGCAGAACCTGTTCTTCGCCTTCGCCTACAACGCTCTTGGTGTCCCCATCGCGGCGGGGTTGCTCTACCCCGTTACCGGACTTCTGCTCTCGCCGATGATCGCGGCGGCGGCCATGAGCCTGTCGTCGGTCTCGGTGATCACCAACGCCTTGCGGCTCAGGCGGGTCAATCTCTGACCTGCCCGCACAAAACATCAATCAGAAAGGAAAACCAAATGACCCATGAAACGATTTCTCGCCGCGCGATTCTGGTCGGAGCGACCGCGCTCGTGGCGACCTCTCCCCTTCGCACGTCAGCGCAAACTTCGCGACCGGCGATCCATGTGATGAAGGATCCCAACTGCGGCTGCTGCTCGGCCTGGATCGAGATCCTCGAAAACGACGGCTTTGTCGTCACGACAGAGGCGAGCGCCGGAACGCTTCTGATGCGCTACAAGCTGGACAATGGCATCCCGCAGGAGATGGTCTCCTGCCATACAGGCCGCATCGAAGGTTACATGATCGAGGGCCACGTGCCCACTGCAGACATTCGCCGTCTTCTGGTGGAACGCCCCGACGCGGTCGGCCTCGCAGTGCCCGGCATGCCCTACGGGTCGCCCGGGATGGGACCGGAAAGCGAGCGCGAGGCCTATGTGGTACATTTGGTCGATCGAGACGGGACCACGGAGCCGTTCACAAACTATCTGGCAGCCTGAACTCGAGACTGTGACAATGAAGGGCGGTCGAGGTCAAAGGGATTGGACCTTGCTAAACAAAGGATCGCCTCATAAATGTCAGCGTTTTTTGGCCATTAGATCACTGTGAGTCAATAATACTTCTAACAGGAACACACTTGTCGCACTAATTTTTAGGCGTCGGATACGGTTGGCTACCACAGATCGAGATGCGAAGGGAGAGAGACACCGCACCTACTTCTCTCACGTTAATTGGACCTGACATTGAGTTCAACTTTACGGCTCTGGCAAAACCTAGCCTTGAGTTGCGGCGTCAAAACCACTAACATATCTTGCAGCAAAGAAGCTGTGGTCGGAATGAGTCCAAAATTTCTCCGAAGTGATTTACATTGGCTCTTGGCTCGTGCCAGAATTGCATGCGATTGGGGCTCTGTTGCACAAATCCTGTGAGGGATTCATCTCGTGAATCCAGCGTGGTAGCTGGGATGCATGAGCAGACACATACCCCCGACCTACAAGACCAGGAACTGGCCAGCCTACAATGAAGC
>NZ_JARAMP010000052.1:0-9454 GCF_028802875.1 Seohaeicola sp. 4SK31
CAACCTCGACATGCCCGCCATGACGATGGTGTTCCGCGCCGATGCCGATGTGATCGCCCAAATGGCCGAGGGTGACGAGATCGAATTCACCGCCGACCGCGTCGAAGGCAAGCTGAAGGTCACTGCGCTGAAATAAGCGCATGACCCGACATGGCCGCATCTGACCCGCTGAACGGTCAGATGCGCGCCCAAGGCATGAAGGAAACAGGAAGAAACGTTTATATTCGGGATTGCGCTTGCGGCCATGGCCGCAGGTGCATTCGTTCTGCTTCAACCCGACGGCACCCAGAGTGGTCAAGCCGAACCCAGATTGCCCTGACGTGCTTGGGCTTGAGCGGTCGCTTCTGGCCGACGATGCGACCTTTGTTCCAAGCGAGGCAAAGCGCGCGAATGGCTGGTAAGTTTGGTGTATGCATGACTGATCCTCAAATCCACCACACACTCCCACATCGACAACCCGACGTTGACGGTCCGTTGTATTTCATGATGCTGAGCTGACTCCGAGGTCGACTCAAGGCCCAATGGGCCGGCCTGATTGGAGACGTCTACGCCACCGTCAAGCCGTGGACGACTAAGGGTCTTTTCCCTGGCAGCTTTGATCAAGCAGCGTTTCTTCTCGGGAACCATAGAGCTTGAAATCTGGTTATACACATAAGGAAATCTATATAGGAAACAGACAATGCAATCTCGGCAAAACCATGCTGTGGAGTCACACGGCATGCATCAGCATAGCAACGGCAGCGGCTATGGCAGGTTCTTCGCAATGATCGGAACCTCGACGGTCGTGATGTATGGTCTGATGTATCTAAACACCTACGCGCTTGACCACGTCTTTTTCTCCCAGACCCGGATGTGGATGGCGCTATACATGGGTGGGATGATGGCGATTATCATGCTCGCTTTCATGCTGGGCATGTATTCTAACCGGAAAATAAACATCGCGATCTTTACAGGTGCAGCCATTGCTTTTGCCGCCGGACTCTACCTCGTCCGGTAGCAGGACACGGTGGGCGACATCGCATGGATGAAGGCTATGATCCCCCACCATTCAATCGCAATCCTTACCAGCGAGCGCGCGAACATTTCCGACCCGCGTGTCCGAGAACTGGCTGATGCGATCATCGAGGCGCAGCGCAGCGAAATCGCAGAAATGCAGCGATATATCGTGGACATTGAGGCCAACGGGGATGCCGCCCCCGGCACTCCTCGAACTAAACCCTGAGACGAAGCAGACCCTGTACACGCAGACGTTTGCTCAGCCTGGGCGAAAGGTCGCTTTGTCTGCACTACCACCCTTTAGTCGCTCCACATGCTGCGCGATGCAAGAATGAGCTGTTCGGTGACGCTGCAATGCAGCTTTCGAACACAAAATGCGTGTCCGGTCTGGACCGAGAGTTATGAGGGGATGTTCGATGCGAGGGCAAGCGCGCCGGGCCGTCGCAAGACCGCTGCGAGCCCAAACTGCCACGAGCAATGATCGAGGATTGCGCGATTGCAGCAAGGGCGGATTCAACACGACTGGTTCGGTTCTGCCGTTCGGCGTTAGCGAAATGATGTGGCGCGGCGTCACTGAAACGGCCGTTCGTGAAGGCTGAAACAATTCCAGTCTGGCGATGTCGCCTATGCGTACGGTGCAGTCATTCATTGGCGCATTCGATCAAGCGGCCGTGTAACGACTGAAGACTTCAGTCGATCCGTCGCGCCGGATTAGGAACACTTCATAGGCTTCGCGCTCCTCTTCCGGCCCCATCCCAGGAGATCCGTACGGCATGCCTGGTACTGCGAGACCGACTGCGTCAGGACTTTCCTCCAGCAGCCGTCTGATGTCGGCAACGGGGACGTGCCCTTCGATCATATAGTTCTCGATCCGGGCGGTGTGGCAGGAGACCATCTCTTGCGGGATGCCGTTGTCCATCTTGTAGCGCATGAGAAGTGTCCCGGCGCTTGGCTCGGTCGTAACGGTAAAGCCCTCATTTTCGAGGATTTCGATCCAGGCCGTGCAGCAGCCGCATTTTGGGTCTTTCATTACGTGGATGGTCGTTTCGGCACTTTGCGTCAAAGCCATCAAGGGCGATGCAGCCAGCAGCGCAGCGCCACCAGTGAGAAGCATGCGGCGTGAAAAAGTGTCTTGGGTCATTTGGTTTTCCTTTCTGATTGGTAAGGTGTGCTGGCATGTCAGAGGTCGACGCGCCTGAGCCGCAGGGCGTTGGTGATCACCGAGACCGAAGAAAGACTCATGGCCGCTGCGGCAATCATCGGCGAGAGCAGAAGGCCGGTGACGGGGTAAAGCAGGCCTGCCGCGATGGGGACGCCAAGGGCGTTGTAGGCGAAGGCAAAGAACAGGTTCTGCTTGATGTTGCGTAGGGTGGCGCGGGCCAACTTACGCGCTCGCACGATACCCATCAGGTCGCCGCCCAACAGGGTGATGCCTGCGCTTTCCATAGCCACGTCTGCGCCCGTTCCCATGGCAATGCCCACATCGGCTGCGGCCAGCGCAGGCGCATCGTTCACCCCGTCGCCCGCCATCGCGATCTTGTGCCCATCGCGGCGCAACTGGTCGATCAGGTCCTTCTTGGCCTCGGGCAGGACGCCCGCGCGGACCTCGTCGATGCCGAGTTTACCTGCAACAGCTTGCGCCGTGCGTTCATTGTCGCCGGTTGCCATGATCACACGCAGCCCCTGCGCGTGTAGTTCGCGGATTGCCTGCGCGGTGCTGTCCTTGATAGGGTCGGCCACCGCCACGATGCCGGCCAGCACGCCATCGACCGCAATGAACATCGCGGTCTTGCCTTCGGCGCGTAAGGTATCGGCCTTGGTTTCTGCCGCCCCCGTGTCCAGTCCCATCTCCCGCATCATCGCGGCGTTACCGAGTGCCACCGCACGTTCGCCGATTGTGCCACGTACGCCCTTGCCAGTGACGGCGTCGAAGTCAGTGGCCTCCTGACGCGGGGCACCCTTCGCCTCCGCCCCCTCGACGATCGCCTCGGCCAGCGGGTGTTCCGAACCGCGCTCGAGCGCTGCGGCCAGCGATAACAAGTCGGCCTCCGGTAGGTCTGCCAGAACAAGGATGTCCGTTAGTTTCGGCTTGCCCATGGTCAGCGTGCCAGTCTTATCGACAATCAGCGTATCGACGCCCGCCATGCGCTCCAGCGCCTCGGCGTCCTTGATCAGGACGCCCGCCTGCGCGCCGCGGCCCGCGGCCGTGGTGATAGAGATCGGTGTGGCGAGACCCAGTGCGCAAGGGCATGCGATGATCAGCACCGACACGGCCGAAGCGATAGCGAAGACCAGCGCGGGTTCCGGGCCGAAGATCAGCCAAACCACAAATGCGACGATGGCTATAGCGACCACTGTCGGCACGAACACTGCCGAGACCCGGTCTGCAAGCCCTTGGATCGGCGCGCGGGACCGGCGCGCGTTCGACACCATTGCTACGATCTGTGCGAGCACCGTATCCGCGCCAACCTTGCCAGCCTCAATCACCAGGCTGCCGTTCTTGTTGATCGTGGCCCCGGTCACGGCATCGCCCGGCCCCTTCTCCACCGGCATTGACTCGCCAGTCAGCATGCTCTCGTCGAGTGATGAGCGCCCCTCAATCACCAGCCCGTCTACCGGGACCGCATCTCCGGGCCGCACGCGGAGCCTATCGCCCTCCATGATGTTCTCGAGGGGGGCGTCATATTCGCTGTCATCAGGCAGGATGCGCCGCGCCGTCTTGGGGGCGAGGTCCAGCAGCGCGCGGATCGCATCCCCGGTACGTTCTCTCGCGCGCAGCTCGAGAACCTGGCCCACGAAGACCAACGTGACGATCACCACGGCCGCCTCAAAATAGGTGCCGACACCGTGGCCCATCCGGTATTGTTCGGGGAAAACGCCCGGCAGGAAGGTTGCAACCAGTGAATAGAGGTAGGCAGCCGCCACGCCGAGGCTGATCAGGGTCCACATGTTCGGGCTGCGGTTCACCACCGAGTCCCAGCCGCGCCGAAAGAACGGCAAGGCGGCCCAGAGGATGATCGGCGTCGCCAGTACGAACTCAAGATAGCTGGCGGTCTGATGCCCGATCCAGTCGCGCACCGGCAAGGCCACCAGTTCGCCCATCGTCAGGATGACAAGCGGCACCGCGGCTGCGGCCGAAATCCACATCCGACGCGTGAAGTCGGTCAGTTCCTCGCTCGGCTCGTCAGACGGCACCATCGGCTCCAGCGCCATGCCGCAGATCGGGCAGGCCCCCGGCGCATCGCGGATGATTTCGGGATGCATCGGACAGGTGTATTGGACGTTGGCCGGGGCGGTCTTCTTCTGTCCGGCGGCACGGCCCGAGGCATAGAACCACGGATCAGCTTTGAACTTCGCCTGGCATTTTTCCGAGCAGAAATGGAAGGTCTCGCCGTCGAACTCCCCGTGACGCCCGTCAGGCTTGACGGCGACAGTCATACCGCAAACTGGGTCCTTTGCCGTCTCGGTCCCAGCCGGGATGTCGGGGGGCGCGTGATGGTGATCGTTCTCCATGGTCTGCCAGCCTTTCGATCTGTTGTTTCAGTTTGCGGTTTCTAACGACCGGAAGCTCAAGTGCTTTTAGTGATGGTCGTGAGCGCCTTCCTCGACCGGATTGCGCGACAGGAACATCCGCACAAACAGAAATACCAGCGCCATGCCGATCGCGCCAAGGACGACGATGAGAGGGTCGGACTGCCATTTCATTGCGGCGAAGGCGGCCAGCACCACGGCATCAAGTGCGATAGCCGTCAGTAACACCCAGCCTCTTGCGCCGATCTCCCTGCGCAGATGCCGGAACACGCCGAAGTGAATGATCATGTCCATCACCAGATAGAAGAAGGCCCCAAGCGAGGCGATGCGGCTGAGGTCGAAGAAGACCGTCAAGAAGCCTGCGATCACGACCGTATAGACAAGTGTGTGGTCCTTAATTGTGCCCGGCATCCCGAAATGGCTGTGCGGGATCATCTTCATGTCGGTTAGCATTGCGAGCATCCGCGACACCGCGAACACGCTGGCGATCAGACCAGACGCCGTGGCCACCAGTGCCAGCGCCACCGTCAGGTTAAAGCCGGTTTGACCGAGGGACGGCTGGGCAGCTTCGGCCAGCGCGTAATCCTTCGCCGCCACTATGCGGTCGAGCGGCAGGCTGGACCCGACCGCGAAGGCCACCAGCAGATAGACGACGACGCAGATGGCTATCGACCAGACGATGGCCCGGCCGACATTGCGGTGCGGGTCGGTGACCTCTGCGCCGCTGTTGGTGATGGTCGTGAAGCCCTTGAAGGCCAGGATCGACAGCGCAACCGACGCCACGAAACCGGTTGCGCCCATGTCTCCACCCGTTGCCTCGAACGAGATTCCGCTCGCCCAGAGGCCGGCTGCCCCAAACAGCGCGATGCCGCCCACCTTGAGAATGGCCATGACAAGAGAGAACAGCCCAACCGACCGGTTTCCCGATACGTTCACGAAATACGCAAAGAGGATCAGCCCAACGCCGAGGATCGGCACCAGCACGCTGTCCGGATCACCGCCGAACGCCCGCAGCGTGTAGGAGCCGAAGGTGCGAGCGACGAGGCTTTCGTTGATCACCATCGACAGCGCCATCAGAAGTGCAGCACCCGCCGCGACCGTTGTCGGGCCGTAGGCCTTCTTCAGGATCATCCCGATGCCGCCCGCTGATGGATATGCGTTCGACATCTTGATGTAGGTGTAGGCGCTGAACCCGGTCACGATGGCGCCGACGACGAACGAGAGCGGGAAGAGCGGTCCGGCGAGTTCGGCGATCTGTCCAGTCAGCGCGAAGATGCCCGCGCCGAGCATCACGCCGGTTCCCATGGCCACAGCACCCGGGAGGGTAATGCTGTTCTTCTCGTATTCGCTTTTCGTCATGGATTTTCCTTTTCAGGCTTTTGCCGCAGCGCTACCCAGAGCAGCGGCAACCCCGTCACAAGCCCGACTCCGAGGACCGCCCATGTCGCGCGCCCGAGGTCTCCGCTGACCGCCTCACCGCCGAAATGGGCCAGCAGGAAGCTTGCCGGGATGATCCCTGCCAGTGTCGCGATGGCGAACCGCCAAGTATGCAGGCGGCTCAACCCGGCCGCGTAGCTGACCATGTCGAAAGACACGAAGGGCATAAGGCGGCTGGCAAAGACCGTCGCCGTCAGAGCGTTCTGCGAGCCGAGCAGCCCGGCATCGACGCGGTCGCCGAACACCCGCCGCAGGGCGTCATGCCCCAGAATCCGTGCAAGACTGAAGGCAATCAACGCTCCGAGTTCCGCGCCGATCACGACCACGACTGTCCCCCAGAGATGTCCGTAGGCTGCCCCCGCCGCCAGCGCGATGGGCGCGCTCGGGATCGGGCTGGCAACGACCGCAAGGGTCATAAACGTGACGATCAGGACCGGCCCCCAGAGACCGGCGCGCGCCACCAGCATCTCCAGACGCTCGGCCTCCAGAAGTTTGCGTGCCTCGGCGAACACCGAAGGCGCGAATTCCCAGATAGCGAGCAGTCCGATTCCGAGGATCGCAAGGCCTGTGAGGATGGCAGCGCGCAGGCTCATCTCAGATCGCCTCGACGGCCTTCGCCAGAAGTTCGCGGACGTCGCCCGCCACGGCCGTCAATTCGGCGTTCTCGATCGCCTGCATCGACGCCACAGGATCGATGGCGCTGACCTCAACCCCGTCCTCGACTTCGCGCAGGATGACATTGCAGGGCAGCATCGCACCCACGCGCGGCTCAATCCCGATGGCCTGATGCGCCATCTTGGGGTTGCAGGCGCCGAGGATGCGATAGGCCGACATTTCGACATCGAGCTTCTTCTTCATCGTCGCCTTGACGTCGATCTCGGTCAGGACACCGAAGCCGTGGTCAGCCAGCGCCTTTCGTGTGCGGGCGTCGACATCGTCGATACCGGTGTCCGGGATCATGCGATTGATCGTGTAAGCCATTGAGAAGTCCTTTCTCTTATTTTCGAAGATATTTAATCAGTGCCGCTATGGCCAAAACCACCAGCACCAGTATCAGCAGGCCGAAGAGCCAGCCAAACCCCATGCCGAAACCCATTCCATGGCCCATATCGTTCCAGTTCATTTTCCCGTCCTCCTATTATTCATCTGTAGGTTTGCGCCTTTTGACCGGTCCTCACGACGACCTGGGGCAGGACAGCACAGGATTGGTGCCGGGCGGGGCGCTTCGTCCGGGCGCCCCGCCCGGATCAGACTGAGGCCGTGACCGCGAACTCGGTCATCATCCCTGAGGCAAGGTGCGGCATGTGATGACAATGCAGCATCCAGCGCGCGACTTCGCCGGCGTCCAGTGCGACATCGACCATCGACATCGGCGGCACGTGAACCGTGTCGCGCACCGCACCGGCAACACGCTGTCCGTTCAGGCCAACGACCTGGAAAACATGCCCGTGCAGGTGCATTGGGTGGGCCATCATCGACATGTTGTGGAACGACAGCACGACCCGTTCGCCGCTGCGCGCGGTGATCGGCTGGTGCTGGCCCCAGACGGCGCCGTTGATCGTCCAGAAATAAGACTGCATCGAGCCGCCCAGCATCAGCATATGGCTGCGGTCCACAGGCCGGTCCCGCAGGGCTTCCAACGCAATGAGGCTTGCCTCCTGCGCAAGATCGGTGTCGAACGCGGGCGCTTCGGACTCCGCCATGGCATCAAGACGCCGCACCTCGGCGCCCCGTGTGGCGAGGACCAGGCCGGTGCGCTCCCGCGCACCTTCTCGCAAGGCGAGGATCGGCCAGGCGCCGTCCTCGTTCGGCAAGTCGATCTCGATGTCCAGCCGCTGGCCCATCGCCAGCCCAAACCGGTTGCCCGCGAGAGGCTGGACGGCGTGGCCGTCCGCCGCAACCAGTCGCGCCGCCGCACCGCCGGTGTCGATCCAGAACGCGGTCGCCGCGGCAGCGTTGATGACCCGAAGCCGGATGCGCCCGCCACGCTCGATCTGCACCACCTCGGGGTCCGACAGGGTCCGGTCGTTGGCGAGATAGGCGTCCCATTCATAGTCGTTCAGGTCCATGGCCATGCCGCCCATCTGGCCGCCCATGCCCATCATCCCGCCCATTCCGGGCATGTTGCCCATCGCCATGCCGCCCATGGCTCCGTGGTCCATGCCCTGCATCGCCCCCATGCCTCCCATGGGAGCGCCTTGCCCGGGCTTTGCACCGGCACCATGGCCCGCGCCGTGTCCGCCGCCATGGCCACTGCTGATCTCCGCCAGAACCTCCTCGGGGGCCTTGAAGGAGAAATCATGTAGGAACATTACGACCTCTTGCCGGTCGGCCGTCAGATCCTCCTGCGAGCGCACGATCAGCGGCGCGGCCAGCAGCTGCATCTCCTGCGTCGGAACATGGCTGTGCATCCAGTGGGTGCCCGGCCGCGCCTCGAAGTCGTAAGATCGGGTCTCACCAGGGTTGAGAAGGGGCATCGGCATGTCCGGCACGCCGTCCTGCGCATTTGGCGGGATCTGGCCGTGCCAGTGGATGATGGTGCCGACATCGAGATCGTTGGTCAGCTCGACCCGAAACCTCTGGCCAGGGTCGAGGATCAGTCCCTGACCGCCGGGGCCGGCAAGGCCAAAGACCTTTGCCGCGCGCCCGTCGATATCGAGTGTTCGGGTCGCGGCGGCGAGGCTGAGCGGCGCCACCCCTTGCGCCAAGGCGATGCGGGGCATGTGTGACCTCCCAAGGGCGGCAGCACTTGCGGCAAGAAAGCCGCGTCGTGAAAGCATGTTCATGGTCGTCTCCTCGGGACATTCCGTCCCGTTCATCAAGGCCGATGGAACGCCGCGGGCGTCCGCCCGGGCGCGATCAGAGGAGACTGGGTTTGGGAGGGCGTTCGTTCAGTCCCGGCGCGCGGCTGACGTGGATTGCCTCGGACGGAACGTCATGACTGGCGGTGCCGTGGACGTGCCCGGCTTCCCCGCCTGCCGACGTCAGGAAGGGCGCGAGGCCTGCGCAGACGAACTCGCACATCTCGGTATCGGTCGATCGACAGTGCCCTCCAGCGTCACAGCCGGGGTCTGCGATGACCGGAGCGTGCATCATGTCGGCAATATGCATCGCATGATCCGCACCGGTGTCCATGCTCATGCGTGTCGCGTGCGCGGAGGCCACCGTCGTCACCACGGTTATCGCGATTATGGCAAGCATGGTGACGAAACGTACAATCATGCTGCAACGATAAGCATTGATAGCGGGAATGTCCATTGTTGCCGAAAGCGGGGATCTGGCGGCAATCCGCCTCAGCATGAAGCCAATGAAATCATGCCATGATTGGGGTTGACTTATAAAGATAGGTCCTCTGAATCGTTGAAGGAAGAGGTGGTTCGGTTGATCTGAACAGTTTCCAGGCGTTTCGTAAGTGGTTTTCCGCCTTGGTTATGCCGCTACCGCCTCGGGGCGCGGCTGGTTGAAGTAGGCCTGATCGGGGGTTTTCCCG
>NZ_JARAMP010000053.1:0-8759 GCF_028802875.1 Seohaeicola sp. 4SK31
CTGCCGCGCCCCATACTCACCGCCGCCTTCATATGGAACTGGTCGCGATGGCGACGCGAGCATCAAGTCGCCGCCGCCATCGCACATCGAAAAACACGCTATAATACGCAACTGTAGTACTAAGGGCTAAGCGACACACCGATCCGCATCTGACGTTCCAACTGAACTAGCTGCCACGCAGCCAGACCCAGAAGGCCCAGGCAGACCAGAACCAGACCGCCCAGCCCCAGATATCGTATCCACTCTTGGCGGGTGGTCATTGCACATGCAGCGCGACAAGCTGCCAGACCCATCGCATGTCATAGCGGATATCGGCCAGAACCCCATGATCGTCGCGCGGATAGACGATCCAGACCGGGCCCTTGTCGCGCGGGGTCAAAGGTACACCATCCATGTAAAGCGCGGCCAGAACGTCAAACTGGTAAAAATCCTCAATGGGGATATCGACGACATAATCGTTCAATGCCGCGGCGCGCACTTGGCTGCCCTCGGCCCCGGCGTGGGCAAGGATGTCGCGCATCAGCACGCCGCGAAACTCTGGCTGGTGATCTGTGACGCTGGTCGATGTGGCAAACTCATGCCAGTCCATCGCATCGAAATCCGCGCGCGTCAGCTCCACCCTGCCATCCGTGACCGCCCCGGTCAGGGTCAGCAGAACGTTCTCGGCGGCCGCCGGCACGGAGCTGAGCAAAAGCGCTGCGATCAGCGCGGTTCGAGCGATGCGATGCCGCAAGTTCATCACCACAACCTGACGTAAGAACCCGGTTCCTGTGCAACTTTAGCACAAAAGACCGCACGTTCCCCGTTCAAACGAACGGGGCGGCCAGTCTTGAGTAGAACTAAACTCAGAATTAAACAGCAGGAGGATCTACTCTTGACCATCTTCTCGACCATGCGAAGAGCGGGCATACCTGTTCTGGCCTGTCTTCTGGCGCTGCCGGCGCTGGCCGACGAGCCTGGAGGGCTGGTTACCGGCAGTTTTGGCGATCAGCCGCTGGAGCTGACTGTTGCCCCCGAATTGTCCGGCGCGACGATCATCGGCAACTATGCCGATGCCTCCTTGCTTGCCGCGCAGATGGAGGGCGATCAGGACAGCCTGACACTGACCCTGGAGGACTTCACGCCGGGCGACGGGATCGTCGCCTTGAAGGGCACGCTGACCGGGCAAGTCAGCGGCGGCCCCACATCCGAAACCCGGCCTGTCATCTTCAGCTTCGACACCCGGCTTGAAGAGCTCGACTGAGATGGCTGGACCCGCCCTTGCCCGAACTGCGGCCCTGCTGCTGATCGCTACGGCAACCTCAGCACTGGCCGGTGAACCGTCCAACCCGGTCTGCCACGCGGACGTCCATCGCGCCGGTAGTTTTGACCTGCGACAGATTGGTCCGCTGATCGCGGGAACGTGGACCGAAGCCGCCATTGGAACGAGTGTGGCAATAGGCGTTCAGGAGAGCACCTTCGAGATCATTTATGATCGGAACCGCAACCGATTGTATCTGGGTTCGGACGGCATTCAGACCGAACTGGTGCCGGTTCGAGGTGGCAACAAGCCGCTGCGCTTTGACTTTGTGCGTGGCGAGGCAATGGACCCGCAGTTTTATATGTTGACTTCAACGGGTTCCGAGCCCGGCGCGGAGCCTTGGGAATGGGCGTTGGTTCAGGATTGCCAGATTGCCTCGGCGCCGCAATTCGAATGGCAATTCGGCACCGGTGCGCGGCGCTCGGACGGGATCATCAGTTTCTTCTCGGCCAATGAGGCGATGGGAACAAAACGCAATTCGGCGCGGGGCGTCCGCGAACAGCTAATCAGCCGATAGGAATGCCAATGAAGGTGCTTGTCCCGCTTGTCCTGGCCCTCGGAATCGCAACCCCGGCTGGTGCATTGGACGCCATCGGCGAGATCGGGGCAAACTTGGACGGTGAAGAACTGAACTGGCAGGTGATGCGTCAGGATGATGGCTCGGCGATGGTGCAGATCACCGATATCGGCCCGCTGACCATGATCGAACTGCATGCACTTGGCGACGGCAGCATTTCCATCGGCCTGACCTTTCACGGCAAGCCTTCCGGCGATACGCCGCCCGCCGGTCTGACCATCGACATGCGGCCCGATCGCGGGGCGATGGCGGGCGCGGTCTGGGAAAGCGAGGAAGAGCCGCCGCAGATGTCGATCGACCTGCTGGAACTTGAGGATGAAGGCCGCATCCAGGCCAGCTTTGCGGCAACCCTATGCCGCCGGGATGCCCCGGATGACTGTCGCGACGTCGAGGGGCGGATCGACACGTCGTTGGGTGCCGGCCCATGACACTGGCCGAGTTTCTGGCTGATCCGCTGCGCGTGACGCAAATCTCCGACAGCGTGCTGGAGATCGAGAATCGTCCGGTCCGGCGAGCGGTGATTGCTGCGGCGGTGATATTGGTGGCGATCGCAGCGGGCCTGGCAGCCATCTCAGATGGTGCGACCGGAACAGGGATCATCGTGCTTGCCGTGGTGGGCCTGATCGGCTGGCTCTACATGCACGAGTTGGTGCAGCTGACTCAACTGAGCCTGGACAGGCATGCCGGTCTTGTCCGGCTGCGTGTGACCACATTGCGCGGGCGGCGTGAAGAGACATTCGCACTTTCGGACCTGCACAAGCTGGAAAGCGTCGCGCACTATGGCACGGCGGCAGGAAACGATGAGACCCGGCTGGTGCTGATTTGCGGATCGGGACCAGAGCGGCGCGAGATCATAGTGCCCATGTTCCGTCCGGACCCCGAAGAGGTGGCGCATCTGACGGGCATCGTCAATGGCTGGCTCTCCCGCCAGGGAAAGGGAAACCCGTCATGAGTATTGAGACGAATACGCCCGAACGACTGGAACTGGAACTGGCGATACCGCGCTTCATCCTGTGGTTCGTCATGCTGCCTGTCCTGCCGATCACGCTGATCGGGCTTGCCAATCTGATCGGCGGCGAGTTCCTGACCGCGTTGGTGCTGCTGGTCGGGCTGAACGGGGCCTTCATCGCGGGATACATTGCCCTGTCCGAGCGCACGCGGCTCCGGCTGGATGCGGGGACGGGGCTGGCCAGCATCACCCGGACATCGCGCCTCGGCACACGCCGGCGGGACTATCCGCTGGAGGCGCTGGACAGTGCCGAACTTGACCGCAGCCACACCGCGCGAGAGGACCGCAGCACCTCGAAGGTGGTTCTGGTCTTTCGCGACACGCGCCCGGCCACACGAGTCACGCTGTCGCGGTGGAGCGTGTCCGGCGACGGGCCCGCGCTAGTCGCCAATGACATCAACGCCTGGCTGCGGCGCCATTTCGGGGACGAAGCGACCGCCCCCGGCCGTCACCTCTCAGACTGATCGACACCCGAAAGGAAACCGGAGCTTTGTGGGATTTCAATATCGGACAGGCGTTCAGCCTGATGATGCGGACGCTGCCTTTCGTGCTCTTGCGAGCGGCGGTCTATTTCGGGATCACGCTGGCCTATATCCTTGCGACCGGCGCCGGCGTCGTGATCGGCTGGGGCGTCGGCGCCTTCGGGGATGAAGATTTCCGCGCGACCGCTATGGCCTGGGGCGGCATGGCGGGGTTCGGTGTGACCGGCGCGGTAATGTATTGGCTGCGCGAGTACATCCTTTACGTCGTCAAGGCGGGTCACGTCGCGGTTTTGGTCGAGTTGATCGACGGCAGGCCTCTGCCGGAAGGGCGCGGTCAGATCGCCCATGCCACGACCGTGGTGAAAGAACGCTTCGGCCAGGCGTCGTTGCTCTTCGCGCTGGACCAGTTGGTAAAGGGCGTTATTCGCGCCGTCACGGGGCTGGCGCGCGGCATCCTGTCGATCCTGCCAATCCCCTATGTCCGGCAGTTGATGGGCGTCGTCCAGGCATTCCTACGCATGGCGGTCGGGTTCATCGATGAGGTGATCCTCGCTCATGCGATCCGCACCCGCTCAACGGATGCCTGGGGATCGGCGCGTGAGGCGCTGGTGCTCTACGGCCAGAACTGGAAAGTGATGCTGCGCAACGCCGCCTGGCTGACGCTTTTTACCTACGGCCTCGCCTTTCTGATCTTCCTCGTGATGCTCGCCCCGGCTGCCGCACTGGTCTACGCCATCCCCGGTGCCTGGTCGGCGGGCGGCTTCGTTTTCGCGTTGCTGTTCGCCTGGAGCGTCAAGGCGGCCTTTCTCGAGCCCTTCGCCGTCACCTGCCTGATGCAGGTCTATTTCAGGATCACCGATGGCCAGGAGCCCGACCCTGAGTGGGACGCGCGGCTGGAGCAGATGTCCTCACATTTCCGCAAGCTGAAAGAACGCGCCGGTGCCCACTTCGGGACAGCGCGCGATGGAGAAGCCACATGAGATCTCTTGTGACCGCCGGGTTCATCGCCCTGACATCCGCCCTTGCGCCGGCGGCGCTTGCCCAGGAGCGCCCCAGCACGATCCTCGTTTTGGACGCCTCGGGGTCGATGTGGGGGCAGATCGATGGGGTGAACAAAATCACCATCGCGCGCGATGTCGTCGGGGACATTGTGTCGGATTTCCCCGCCGATCAGAATCTCGGCTTCGTCACCTACGGCCACCGCGAGCGCGGACAATGCTCGGATATCGAGACCGTTGTTGCGCCGGCGCCGGGCACCGCCGACGAGATTGCCCGGATCGTTAACGAACTGAACCCGCGCGGCATGACCCCGATGACCGATGCTGTCATCGCCGCTGCCCAAGCGCTGCGCCATACCGAACAGGCGGCAACCGTGATCCTCGTCTCGGACGGCATCGAAACCTGCAACCCCGATCCCTGCGCTGCCGCCCGCGCGCTGGAGGCGGCCGGCGTGGACTTCACCGCCCACGTCATCGGCTTCGACGTCAGGGGCGAGGCTGAGGCGCTGATGCAGATGCAATGTATCGCCGAGGAGACCGGCGGCCGCTTCCTGACCGCTGACAACGCCCGCGAACTGACCGACGCACTGCGTGAAGTCACCGCCGCGCCACCTTCGGGAACCTTCACCTTCACCGCCAATCTCGCTGGCGGGAAGATCGGCGACGAACCTATCTGGGACCAACCGTCGATGCCATTGGATATTCCCCTTCTGCCCGGCGAGGTGATTTGGGAAATCTCGGACACCGGATTCAACATGATGCGGACGGGCACCGCAAATCCCCTCACCGCCGATCTGCCGTTCGGCGATTATATCGTGACGGTCCATTCGACGGCTCAGGACGACTTCTCGCAGACCGAAATCAGTCTGGCATCGGACAGCGCACGCAATGTCCACGCGATCTTCCCGCCTATCGCGCCAGAGCAGCCCCTCGCGCAGGTATTCGCTCCGGCGCAGGCCGTTGTCGGGTCCGCGTTCAGGGTGACATGGGAAGGCGAGGACCTGCATCCGCGCGATTACGTCACAATCGTGCCCGCCGATGCAGAGGACGGGATCTATGGCGACTACGATCGGCTTGAGGACCGGACCGAGGGCGAACTGCGCGCCCCGACCCAACCCGGCTTCTATGAGGTGCGGCTGCAACTCGACGCCGGCGACGGGGTTCTCGCTCGCACACCCATTGAGGTGGTCGATGCGGACGTCACCGTATCGGCGCCGGCACAGGTCGTCGTCGGGTCGGCTTTCCCCGTCACCTGGCAGGCTGAGGGCATGCATCCGCGCGATTACGTCACCATCGTCCCCGCGGGGGCGGAAGACGGAGCCTATGGCGATTACCACCGCATGGAAGGCGATGCCGAGGGCGAGTTGCGTGCGCCAGCCGAGCCGGGGCTTTATGAGGTGCGCCTGCAACTCGACGCCGGCGACCGAGTTCTCGCCCGCACACCCGTCGAGGTGGTCGATGCGGACGTCACCGTATCGGCGCCGGCACAGGTCGTCGTCGGGTCGGCTTTCCCCGTCACCTGGCAGGCCGGGGGCCTGCATCCGCGCGATTACGTCACCATCGTGCCCGCAGGGGCAGATGACGGAGCCTATGGCGATTACCACCGCATGGAAGGCGATGCCGAGGGCGAGTTGCGTGCGCCAGCCGAGCCGGGGCTTTATGAGGTGCGCCTGCAACTCGACACCGGCGATCGGGTTCTCGCCCGCACACCCGTCGAGGTGGTCGATGCGGACGTCACCGTATCGGCGCCGGCACAGGTCGTCGTCGGATCGGCCTTCCCCGTCACCTGGCAGGCCGAGGGCCTGCATCCGCGCGATTACGTCACCATCGTGCCCGCAGGGGCAGATGACGGAGCCTATGGCGATTACCACCGCATGGAAGGCGATGCCGAGGGCGAGTTGCGTGCGCCGGCCGAACCGGGGCTTTACGAGGTACGCCTGCAACTCGACACCGGCGACCGAGTTCTCGCCCGCGCGCCCGTCGAGGTGATCGAAGGTGATGTCTCGCTCAACGGACCCGACAGGGTGCGGGCCGAAACGGAAATCACCGTATCATGGAGCGGCGTCATCCATCCGCGCGATTACGTTGCCATCGTTCGAATCGGCACGCCCGACGGCGAGCAAAGCGGCTATCGCCGCATCGGCGATGCTGATCGCGGCACGTTCACCGCCCCGGCGGAGCCAGGCGCCTATGAAGTCCGTTACCATCTGGATCATGGCGATCGGGTCATGGCGCGCCGGCCGATCGAAGTTCTGGCGGCAGATGCGCCGATGGATGAGGGTGCCGGGCTCGTCGTGCCCGCCACCGCGAGGCCGGGCGAGACCATCGTCGTGCGCTGGACCGGCGGCGGCGAAAGCGAGGACCGGCGTGTTGCGCTGGCTCGCGCCGATCAGGCGGATTTCAGCTGGATCAGTTTCGCAAGCGCCGTCGGGATCGACAGCCTGGAGATCGAAATGCCGGATGCGCCCGGCACCTACGAAATCCGCTATCTGGACATAACGGCAAGGGCAGTTCTCGGCCGCGCGATCATCACGCTTGGCGAATGACGGGCGTCACAAAAATCAGGAGAATTCATAACCATGCTCAGATCAGTCATTACGGCATTTGGCCTTCTGGCCCTTGTCGTGCCTGCCGTAGCCGCAGAGCCGGGGGGAACGGCATCCGGGACGATCGCAGGCGAAGAGATTGAACTGTCGGTCTGGACAGAGCAGTCCGACTTCACGTCTTCAAGCTTTTCAATCTATTTTCGAGCACCGGCACTGAGGGAGCGCGGCCTGGGCAGCTTGTCCGTCGGCGCAGAGTGGATCGGCGATCTCGATGGTGGCTTCTTTTCCGCAGAAATCGACGTTCCAATTCTCAATACCGATCCGTATCGCGTTTACCGTGCGGACCTGGACGATGAACTCTCCCTGACAATTACGAGCGCCTCCTACCAAGGCGATGTGCTGGCAATCGCGGGCCAGGTGGAAGGTGTTCTAACCAGTATGGACCGGATTGCCCTTCGTAATCCTGACCCCGACGATACTCTCAGTGTTAGCCTGACGTTTGAAGCCGTATTGGGTGAGTTGCAGTGAGGACCGCGGCGTTTTCCCTAGTTGCGATCTGCCTTTCCGCACCTGTCCTCGCTCAGGAACCAGACGGGAGCATGACTGGGTTTCTGGACGGCGCGCCCACGTCCTGGCGCATCGACGCGGAGCGGTCGGAGTACCATTTCGAGAGCGATGATGTCGGCTCCCTGCGCATCTTCGCCGATCCGCAGGAGGTGCCGAAAGATATCGGCCCGATCCGTTTGCTAGTGATGATGGTCGAGGGAACGGCAAGCCTCCTCGAACTGCGGATCGAGGACGGAGCTGGAAATCCAGTTCTACGGCTCGCTGACGATACGGGGACGCGCACAATCCTGGATATCGAGCGCGACGGGGATGGCTCGCTGCGTTTCAACGGAGAGATCGAAGCGCACCTGGTGGCTCATCCGATGTCGGACCGGGTGCCGGGACAGCGCCATCCCCTCGTCCTTGATGTCGTGGAGGGCCAGATCACAGTCGCAGGGCACTAACCTGCTACGGTAAGGAGGAATGAAGCCGATGAAACGGGCCCTCGCGCTGACGATCGTTCTGGTCTGTGCCGCCGTGCCTGCCCTGGCACAGGATCGGAGCGACAGTTCGCCCCTTTGCGGCATGTCCTCGCCGACAGCGTGGCAGGAGTTGCGCGAGCGGTTCGTGGGCGACTGGCGCGTCGCCCACCTTTCCGGCTACGTCCTTGCCAGCGGGATGGTCATCCCCATGCAGCCCTCGCCCGAAACCGAGACCATGTCCATCTGGCTGCTGGGCGAGGATCTGCTGCTCGATCACCCCGAGATGACCGAACCGATGGCCGTCACCCTCGCGGACGAGGGTCGCTGGGTGATCGAGATCGACCACCCCAAGATCCCAGAGCCGGTGCTTACGCCGGACGATGCGGTCCTGGCATGGGCCGGAGACTGCGATCAGGAAGATCTGCCGCGCCTCGTCGGCCGAGGCGACGTGAGCATGGCGGGCGCGGTCATGGACATGACGCTGCGCATGCTGCCGGTCGATATGGATACGATCTATGCCATTCTCGAGATCGAGGGCGCCGCTCAAGGCCAGTATGTGATTGCGCGGCGCGTGGTTTGGCTGAATCGGGTCGGAGAATAGGAGCCTGCCATGAAAAGACCGATCGCCGGCCTGTTCACTGCGCTGCTCCTTCCCGTCTGTCGCGTAGCCCTTAAATGTGGTATACGAAAGTCAACGGGAGTGGGCAAAACTTGGGGGTCATGCGGCTGCTCTTTGGTAGGCTCCGGTTAGCCGACCGTCGAGAACGGCGGCGCGGACAACAGCCACGCGGTGGGCTCCATTGGGCGACCATCTCATGC
>NZ_JARAMP010000054.1:0-8607 GCF_028802875.1 Seohaeicola sp. 4SK31
CGGGCCAATGCGCCATGGCACATGCCAACTATTTGGGGAGCGCACGCGCCATGGCGCTTAGTGCCCCGCCACTGGCCTACTTTTGCGCCGCCACGTGGCCGGTTTTGTCTCCGCCGTTGACAAGCGGGCAAAAGCTCCGTCCGCACGGCCTGCATCTCGGGGGTGTGGCGGTACTCGAAAGCCTGTTGTGACGAAGTGAGCCTGTCGCGCAGATACTCGGCGCCTGTCGCGTAGATTAGCACCTCGGCCCGCGCGATTGCGGCCTCTGCACCAGGCTCGTCGCGCACGACCATGGACAGATCGCCAACATGCGGGGCGAAGCGCAGGATGCCGCTTTTCATGATCGCCACGAAGCCGGGAAAGTAGGAATAGCCCACCACTTTCGCATCCGAGGCAATAGAGGCCAGCGCCACGCGGGTTGCCTCGTTCGGGATTAGCGTCAGGCCGACCACCGGCTTGCCAGGGCGCATGTCGCGCAAAGTTGGCAGTAATGTCTTGGGGGCCACAATCAGATCCACCTCATTGATGGTCTCAGCCGTTAGCGACTCAAGCGTCGCGGCCTCGATACTGTCGCCATCGCGCAGGTGATTGCGGATCTCGGCGGCGTAAAAGGCTGTCGCATCGTGGAAATTGCCCACCATCAGAAGCCGCATGTGCCGTCGTGCACGCGCCGGCGTCATCGACACCCTCAGAGCCAACTCCGCCCGCGACAAGCCGCAGGAACGGCCCATCTCAATCAGCTCGGCGATGCGATTCTCAAGCGCTTGCAGATTGGCTGCGCTGGCCCGCGTCGCGCTACCGGAGACAAAGGTGCCCTGCCCGATACGACCTTCGATATGACCCGCTTTCTGCAAGCTCGCATAAACATTGCTCACGGTAACAGGCGAGAGGCTGAGCCTCTCCGCCAGCGCGCGCACCGAGGGAAGGCGCAACCCCTCCGGCAGGTCGCCCGACGCGATCCCGAATTCCAGCGCGCCCCGCAACTGCACGGACACCGACACGGATGATCCGCGGTCGATAGCGCCAGCGATTTGCTCGACCGCTTGCTCAAAATATGCCCGTTTTCCAGTCATAGTGTTATAGTGCACCAAAACAAATATTCTTCCAAGTATGCAATTTCAGCAGATTGCAACGCAAGGCAAGAAGAATGTTTTCATAAATTTCTTGACGCTCCAAATTTTTCCGCCTTAGTGTTACTGCATAATGTAACACAGGGAGCCTGAAGCTATGTCAATAAAGACACTCAAATCAGCGGTAGCCACCATGGCGCTGCTTGCAATTGCCCCTTCCGCAATGGCGCAGGATCTGACTTTGGGCTTGCGCGCCGGCCCGGATTCGATCGATCCGCATTGGTCTACACTTGGCAGTCAGGCCGAGGCACTGCGCCATGTTTTTGATACGCTTGTGGATGTGGATGACAATCTCCAGCTCAAGCCCGGATTGGCCGAAAGCTGGGAAGCCGTCGATGAGACGACGTGGGAGTTCAAGCTGCGCGAAGGCGTAAAATTCCACGACGGCACTGATTTCACCGCAGAGGATGCGAAATTCTCCATCGACCGTATTCCCGCAGTGACCGGTCCGATGCCGATGACGCTCTACACAAAATACGTGGAATCGGTCGAAGTGGTCGATGACTATACACTTCGTGTCCACACCAAAGGCATAGCTCCCGCCCTGCCCAACGACTTCACGCGTATGTTCGTTGTGCCATCCGAGACCGGTATGGAAGCGGGCAATGAAGAATTCAATTCAGGTGAGAAGGCCATCGGCACCGGCCCCTACCGCTTTGTGTCATGGGAGCCAAAAGGCGACATGGTGCTTGAGCGCAACGATGATTACTGGGGCGGTGCGCCCGCGTGGGAGCGCGTTATCCGCAAGGAGATTCCCGATGATGCCGCCCGTGTCGCGGCTTTGCGGTCGGGTCAGGTGGATATGATCAATTATGTCCCCGCGTCAGATTACGCCGCGATTCAGAATAACGCCGATCTGGAAACCTTCATTTCGGATTCAGTCTATATCCTAAACATCGCCCCGTCTGTGAAGGACGAGGAGCCTCAGCCGATCCGTGTCAATGGCGTCGAGGTCGAGGGGAATCCGTTGCAGGATCTCCGGGTCCGCAAGGCGCTCGATCTGGCCATCAACCGCGATGTGCTTGTGAATGTGGTTCTGGAAGGCCTGGCCACACCGGCGACCCAGCTGATGCCATCTGGCTTTTTCGGCTACAGCGACAAGCTGGAGGAGCGCCCGTACGATATCGAACAGGCCAAAGAACTGCTGGCCGAAGCAGGTTATCCCGACGGGTTCGAAATCGACTTCACCTGCACAAACAACCGCGTGCCGGGTGATGCTGTTGTCTGCGAAGCACTGGGCCAGATGTGGTCGCGCCTTGGTCTGACGGTTAACGCGCAGGCGCTCAACGGCACGGTCTTCTTTCCCGCGGCGGCGCGCGAGGAATACACGATGACGATGTCGGCTTGGGGCACATTGACAGGCGAGGCCGCCTATACCTACGGCGCGCTGGTTCATACCAAGGATGCCGAGAAGGGCTTTGGCAACTTCAACCGGACGGGCTATTCCAACCCCGAGTTCGACCGTGTCTTCGGCGAAGGCACGCAAACGCTGGACGAGGATGCGCGTCGCGCACTCTACGAGGAGGCCTCGGTCATCGCGATGGAAGACCGCGCGCTGATCCCGACAGTGATCTTGCAATCGGTCTGGGCCTCCAAAGCTGGCATGCTGGAGTTTACGCCGCGCACCGATCAGGAAACCCGCGCCTACGCGATCACGCCAGCCAAGTGATCCTGTCGACGGTGACATGTCACCGCCAAAATCTGCGGCCCGCCCCTCATCGGGCGGGCCATTTCCCGCAAAACATCTGACTTCGCGAGGCTGCCCCCATGTTTGGCTATCTCATCACCCGCTTCGCACAGGCCATTGTCGTGGTCTTTGCCATGTCGGTGATCGTCTTTGTCGGGGTCTATGCGATTGGTAACCCAATTGACGTGATGATCGACCCCGGTGCGACCCAGGAAATCCGCGAACGGCTGATCATCCAGTACGGGTTCGATCAACCGCTGTGGCGACAGTACTTCACCTTCGTCTCGAATGTCGCCGCCGGAGATTTGGGCACCTCGATGGTCTATAATATACCCGTCACCAATCTGGTGTTTTCGCGCCTGCCCGCAACGCTGGAGCTGGTCCTCGTCTCAATTACTATCGCCGCTGTCATAGGTATTCCTGCGGGCATCTGGGCGGGCTACCGCCCTGACAGCCTTGGAGCCAAGGCGATCATGGCGTTGTCGGTGCTGGGTTTTTCTGTTCCGACGTTCTGGATCGGGATGTTGCTGATCATGGGATTTGCCGTGAACCTCGGCTGGCTTCCTTCGGGCGGACGCGGAGAGGAAGGAAATTTCTTGGGGATCAACACATCATTGGCCACCGCCAACGGCTGGAGCCACATCATCCTGCCCGCGGTCAACCTATCGCTTTTCAAGATGGGCCTGATGATCCGCCTGACTCGTGCGGGCATGGTCGAGGCGATGCAGACAGATTACGTCAAATTCGCCCGCGCACAGGGATTGCCCGACCGGCAGATCGTACTCAGCCACATCCTGCGAAACATCTCGATCCCGATTGTAACGGTGTTCGGTCTGGAACTCGGCTCGACCCTTGCCTTCGCCGTGGTGACCGAAAGCGTGTTCAACTGGCCCGGTGTGGGCAAGTTGATCATCGACTCAATCCTGACACTCGACCGTCCAGTAATGGTTTCCTACCTGATCATGGTCGTGATCCTGTTCGTGATGATCAACCTTGCAGTCGATCTGATCTATGCGCGCATTGATCCGCGCGTACGGCTCAAAGGAGGTGCGTGATGATCGAGACCATGACTACCCAAGGCTCTGCCTCGGTGCCCCAGACAGCCGCGCCAGTTGAAACCCGTATGCAGCGTCTGGGCAATTTCTGGTCAGATTACCGCCGCTCGCCTGTCGCGGTGATTTCGCTGATGGTGATCTTGATCCTGCTGTTCGTGTCCTTCGGAGCGGCTCTTGTCTCGCCGCAGGACCCTTACAACATGGCTGAACTGGACTGGCTGGATGCGTTTCTGCGTCCCGGAACCGAAGGCTCAAGCGGTTATGTCCATATCCTCGGCACTGACAATGTCGGCCGTGATATGCTTTCGGCCATTTTCTACGGGCTGCGGACCAGCTTTATCATCGGCCTGTCCGCAGGCGCTCTGGCACTTGCCGTGGGCATCACCGTGGGGCTGAGTGCTGCTTATTTCGGAGGCCGCCTCGAGGCGCTGCTGATGCGGATTGTGGATCTGCAACTGTCGATGCCAGCCATCCTGCTTGCGCTGGTGTTGGTCGCGGTACTTGGCCAAGGCGTGCCGCAAATCATCGCCGCACTGGTCGTGGCGCAATACGCCTATTTCGCGCGCACCACCCACGGGGCAGCCACGGTTGAACGCGGCAAGGACTACATCGAGGCCGCCCGCTCTACCCCGCTGCCCGCCTATCGCGTGCTGTTCCGCCATCTTCTACCCAATGTCATGCCGCCACTGATAGTTGTGGCGACCGTGCAGGTGGCCAGTGCGATCGCGCTGGAAGCGACGCTATCTTTTCTCGGCGTCGGCCTGCCGTTGACCGAACCTTCGCTGGGCTCGCTCATCTCGAACGGGTTCAAGTATATCCATTCCGACCGTTACTGGTTGTCGATCTATCCTGGACTTTTCCTTATGGTGACCGTTGTTGCAATCAACCTCGTGGGCGATCAGGTCCGCACGGTTCTTGATCCGAGGCACAGCCGATGACCGCGCCTGTTCTGGATGTGCGGGGTCTGACCACCCGCTTCGAGACCCGCAAGGGTCATGTCACCGCTGTGCGCGATGTGAGCTTTTCAGTCGCTCCGGGCCGCATTATGGGGCTGGTCGGAGAAAGTGGATCAGGCAAATCCGTGACAGGGTTTTCTATCCTTGGCCTCATCGAGGAGCCCGGCCGCGTGACTGCGGGAGAGGTTCTGCTGGATGGCACTGATCTGCGCGGCCTGTCCGATGAGGGTATGCGCCGGATGCGCGGGCGCAAGGTATCCATGGTGTTTCAGGACCCTATGATGACCCTGAACCCGGTGCTGCGGGTGGGCGATCAGATGGCGATGGCTGTTCGGGTGCATGAGCCTATGTCAAAGCGGGCCGCACTTGATCGTGCGCGCGCTGCATTGACCATCGTGGGCATCCCTGCTCCTGCGGAACGGTTGAACGCTTATCCGCACCAGTTGTCAGGCGGGATGCGCCAGCGGGTGGCGATTGCAACTGCACTTTTGCACCGCCCGCCTGTGATCATCGCCGACGAGCCGACAACAGCTCTCGACGTATCTATTCAGGGCCAGATCCTGGCCGAGGTGCGGCGTCTGGCCGATGAGACGGGCACCGCCATCGTCTGGATCAGCCATGACCTTGCTGTTGTCTCGTCGCTGGCGGACGATATCTCCGTGATGTATGCGGGACGCATTGTGGAAAGCGGCCCGGCGGAAACGGTGATCAGCTGTCCGCGCCATCCCTACACGCGCGGATTGATCCAGTCGGTGCCAAGTCTGCACGAACCAGGCCGCAAACTGCCACAGATACCCGGATCGACGCCGCAACTGGGCAACCTGCCCGAAGGCTGCCCTTTCCATCCACGTTGCCCCATTGCCACTGACATCTGCCGCACCGAACCGCCCGCGCATCGCTCCGATGACCGCTTCGTTCTGTGCCATCACCCGTTGGAGACAACATGAGTGATCCCCTGCTGAAAATCGAAAACGTTTCGAAGCGCTTCACGCAATCCTCCGGTCTGATCATCCGCGCGCTTGACCGTATGGCCGGGCGCACCACCCGTCAGACGGTGCATGCCGTCACCGATGTCAATCTGTCGGTGATGCGTGGCGAAGTGCTGGGCATCGTGGGGGAATCCGGTTGTGGCAAATCTACTTTGGGCCGCGTCGTTTCTGGCATCTATGGCCCCTCGGAGGGGCGCGTTCTGCTTAACGGAAAACCCGTGGCGAGCGGTGGCGATGGGCGGGTGGAAAAACTCACGACGCAGGTGCAAATGATCCATCAGGACCCGTTCGCCAGCCTCAACCCGCGTATGAAGGTCAGCGAGACGATCATTGAGGGTCCGCGCCAGCACGGTCTGGTGCAGGGCCAGGCGTTGCGTGACAAGATGGCCGAGCTATTACGGAAAGTGGGGCTGGAGGAATCCTATGGCGACAGGTTTCCCCACCAGTTCTCCGGCGGCCAGAGGCAGCGCATCGCAATTGCCCGCGCCTTGGCGATGGAACCCGATCTTCTGGTGCTTGACGAGGCCGTTGCGTCGCTCGACGTGTCCATTCAAGCGCAGGTGCTGAACCTCTTCATGGATCTGCGTCATGAACTGGGTCTGACGGCCCTGTTCATCAGCCATGACCTGTCCGTGGTGCGCCATGTTTGCGACAGAGTCGCGATCATGTATCTGGGGCGGGTGGTCGAACTTGCCTCTGCCGCCGATCTTTATGCCAGACCGATGCATCCCTATGCTGTCGCCTTGCTGGCTTCGGTGCCGACCCTCGGGACGGGGCGGGCATCGTTTCATCCGATTGAGGGGGAAATTCCCTCGCCGTTCAACCCGCCCCCTGGCTGTCCGTTTCATCCTCGTTGCCCGCATGCCGGGCCGCGTTGCCGGATCGAGCCGCCCCGTCTGATCGACCCCGAAGCCGGCCATTCCGTTGCCTGTCACCTGTTCGACGGCGGCACAGAGCAGACCGACGGAAAGGTCGCAGCATGACTCACCATAAAGACTTTGCAGACCGGATAGGTCGGTTGAATGATGTGCTTTGCGCGGCGAATACATTGCAATGGGATGCACGGGTGATGATGCCGCCAGAGGGCGCCGCGACACGCGGTCATCAGTTGGCTACGTTGAAGGGCATTGCGCGTCAGATGATCCTTGATCCTGCTCTTGCAGGCTCAGCGGAGGCGCTGCTGGACGATCCTTGCGCAACGACACGGCGTGCGGCCAAAGCCGTTCTGGAGGCGAAAGAGCATCACTCGCGTATCCCCGCCTCTCTGCTGCGCCGTCAGGCCGAACAATCTGCATTGGCAGGTGCCGCATGGGCTGAAGCACGCGCCAAACGCGATTTCTTGATGTTTAAGCCATGGCTGGAAGAGGTCGTACACCTTGCCCGCGAAACTGCCGAGGCAACAGGTTATGACGCGCATCCCTATGATGCGATGGTCAAGGTCTTCGAGCCCGGTGAAACCGCAGCGTCGATCACCACTCTCTTTGACACATTGAGCTCCGGAATAAAGCCGATCCTTGATGCGGCCCGTGGCCGTCCTGCCCCGCGCACCGATTTTCTTTACCGCCATTATCCACCCGAGGCGCAACAGCGGTTCTGTGCGGCGATCGCAGAGAGTTTGGGCTATGATCGCGCACGCGGGCGTCTGGACACGGCCGTGCATCCGTTCGAGATTAGCTTTACCCGTCAAGACGTCCGCATCACCTCGCGGTAGGAGCCACACTATCTGCCGATGTCGATTTTCGGCACAATCCATGAAACGGGCCATGCCCTTTATGAAATGGGCGTTGACCCTGACCTAACGCGCAGCGCCCACGCGACGGACATGATTGGGCTCTATGCCGTGGGCGGAACCAGCTTCGGTATGCATGAGAGCCAGTCTCGTCTTTTAGAGAACCATGTCGGCCGCACGCCAGCCTTTTGGGAACGGCATTTTGGAACACTCTGTGACTTTTTCCCAGAACAGTTGTCCGATGTGACGCTTGAGGAATGGATCGCTTCTGTGAACCGGGTAGAGCCGGGTCCGATCCGTGTACAGGCGGATGAGTTGACTTACGATCTCCACATCATGTTGCGGGTGAGAATTGAAATGGCACTTTTGGATGGTAGCCTCGCAGTGGCAGACATACCCGGCGTCTGGAACGATGCCATGCGCGAGGATCTGTCCGTGGATGTGCCGGACGACGCATTAGGTTGTTTGCAGGACGTGCATTGGTCCAGCGGCTACATCGGCTCTTTTCCAACCTACACGATCGGCAATGTCACAGCGGCGCAGATCATGGCGCATCTTGACCGGACCCGGCCTGACATAAGCGTTGATCTGGAGCGAGGCGAAACCGAAACGCTGCGTGAAGAGCTAAGAAACGCGGTATGGCGCTACGGCAGATCCCGAAATCGACGGGAGATAGTAGAGTTATTTGACGTAGATGGCTCTGACGCAAGCGCTTATTTGACGTATCTTCGAAAGAAGTTCGGAAACTGAAAATCAACAAAGTAGAGCAAGATTTGGCTGTTGTTAAGGAAATGAATTGAGAGCCGCAGTGTTCTGAAGGTTTACCCAAACGGCACCGGCACAGTTGTTTTATGACTTCGATCTGGAGCGTCATATTCCTTCCCGCCATATGCTTCGCGAGATCGACCGGTTGAGCACGCTGTCCCGTCGTCAAAAGACAGAGGTGGCTGCGGAAATCTGAACAGCCAGGATAAGTGGATTTTCCGCGCAATGGCAGCATGATGCTGCGAGCGAGGAGAAGACCATGGCAAGACGACCACGCCGGAACCACAGCCCGGCAT
>NZ_JARAMP010000055.1:0-7184 GCF_028802875.1 Seohaeicola sp. 4SK31
GCCCTGACTCTATGAAACCCGTTGGCCAGCCTGCCCGAGGGCGTGAAATGGCTGCCCGCGATGCCGTGAAACGCGTGCCCGAGATCACGCGAAATCACTGCCCAAATTCCGCGAAATGCGCACGGGATGATGAGGCTTGGTCTTCCCTCGACGAGTTCATCCTCCGGGTCCATCGCCTCAAGCCGACGCTTCAGCAGGCTCTCGCCTGTCGAGACAACCTGGATGACGCAAGCATTGCCTGCCGCCAGATCGTCCGCGATGGCGCGGATAATGCTTGGAGCCTTCATGCCCATCAGGAGATGGTTGAAGAAACGCTGCTTCGTGCTCTCGAAGCGGGACTTGGCCGAGGCGCGAGCAGCCGAGGCATTGGTCTCGCCAGAGGCGTCGTTGACGCCGGTCGCCGTCAGCGCGGCCTCGAGATTGTGGTGGATCGTCCGAAACGCACCCGCATAGGCGTCGTAGATCTCGATCTGGGCCGGAGTGAGCGCGTGTTCGAGCACGTCATACTCCACCCCATCAAAACTGAGGGCGCGCGCCGTGTAGAGCCCGAGCGTCTTGAGATCACGGGCGACCACTTCCATCGCCGCGACACCGCCCGCCTCCATCGCCGAGACGAAGCTCTCGCGGCTTGGAAATGGGTATTCGGGCCCCTGCCCCCAGAGACCGAGACGCGCGGCATAGGCGAGGTTGTGCACGCTCGTGGCACCCGTGGCCGAGATGTAGAAGACGCGGGCGCGGGGTGCTGCCAGTTGCAGCCGCAGGCCAGCAAGGCCCTGCTGGGAGGGTTTGACCCCCCTGCCCTCCTCGGATCCTGCCGCGTTCTGCATGGCATGGGCCTCATCGAAGGCAAGAACGCCGTCAAAGTCTTCACCCATCCAGGCGAGGATCTGGCTCAGTCGTGTGGTGCCGCATTTGCCCGCGGACCGCAGCGTGGCGTAGGTGACGAAGAGAATACCGTCACCCATAGGGACGGGCTGGTCCGGTTTCCATTTTGAGAGCGGCTGGATGTCGGCTGGCGAGCCGCCGAGATCGGTCCAGTCGCGGATGGCGTCCTCGATGAGCGTGGCGGATTTGGAGACCCAGATCGCCTTTCTGCGACCGGCCAGCCAGTTCACGAGAATGAGCCCCGCGCATTCGCGCCCCTTGCCGCAACCGGTGCCGTCGCCGAGGAAATAGCCAAGGCGATAGGCACGTGCATTAGGGTCATCATCGGCGCGCGTCAGCTTGGTCTGGTCGTCATCGATCGCGAACCGACCCGGCAGGTCGCGCCCATGGGCGTCATGCGCCATGATGATGGTTTCCAGCTGCGCCTCGGAGAGATGTCCCTCCTCGATCAACCGTGCGGGCAGGCGCAAGTCATCACGGCCCGTATTTGAGGGCATGGGCGGGGCAACCGAGGCCATGGCGATGCTTTCGACCAGCGGCGTGGGATGTTCCTGCGCATCCGCAATCTCGATCCGTTGCGGACGGTAGCGCGCATAGATGTCCGAGATGGGCATGTTGTTGCGCGGGGTCTGAAGGCTCGTGAAGCTGAGCGGACGGACGGCATTGGCCCTGGCTGTGGGGGCGGTGATAACACCGGCAGCGGTCTTGCGCGGGACAGATGATCGAACGGTCGGCCGAGCATGAGGGATCGCTTCAACCCGTTGGGCGGGGCGCATCTCGGTCCGTGTTGCGGCCACGGCATCGACAAATGGAAGGGCTTCATCCAGATCGAACAAAGTGGCGCGGATCATCTCGCCGCCCTCCTGCACCTTGTCGAAGACCATGAGCTGGGTTTCGACAGAGGTGCCGAGCTTGCGGTAGACCTGCCCCGGCATCGTCAGCGCCAATCGTGGCGTCAGGAGACCGCAGGCGCGGGACCAATGCGCGGCATCGCGTTCGGGCGTGAACCCCGGCGGCATGATCGCCACCAGGCGCCCACCTGGTGCCAGGCGCTTTGCAGCCGCAATGAGATGTTTGGCAGCGATGTGCTTGTCGCGGGATCGGTCGACCGAGGAGGCGAAGGGCGGATTCATCACCACGACGTCGGGTAGAACCGGCGTCTGCAGCAGATCGTCGATATGCTCGCCGTCATGGCCCGTCACATCGCCACCAAAGACCGCGCGCAGGAGGCGCTGGCGAAAAGGGTCGATTTCGTTGAGCAAAAGCGTGGCACCGGCCCGGGCGGCGAAAGCAGCCAGGGCACCGGTGCCAGCCGAGGGCTCCAGCACGGTCTCGCCCTTGCGGATCGCCGCGGCCCGCAAGACCAGCGCCGCGAAAGGCAACGGCGTGGAAAACTGCTGCAGCCGGATCTGCTGCTCGGAGCGGCGGGTTTCCGTCAGCAGCCGCGAGGCAAGCAGCTTTGCAGCGGCGATGTCATCTGCCACGCCGTTCCCACGCAGCACCACTTGGACAGCCGCAGCCTGCATCATGTCATAGGCTATGCGCCAGTCCCAGGCGCCCCCGGCATCGCTGCCATGAAACGTCTCGCGCATGATACGCGCGAGCGCTGAACTGCGCAGGGGCTGGTCATCGACCTCCGTGCCGATTTGCGCGAGGGCAGAGGCGAGATCGGCTTCGGAGATTGCGAGAGCCGGGTTGGCCGTTCTGGGTTTGGACATGGGGATTTTCCTTTGGATCAGGGTCTGAGTTCCAAAGGACAAAAAGCCCGCTTTCGCTTTTCAGGGTGACGGGGTCAGACCGCGCTGACCTCCAAGGCTTGGTCAGGACTTGGGTTCGACCTCCCGTTTCGCATCAATCAATGCCTGTGCGGCCTGCATCACCTGAACCTGAGATGTTCCCGAGCGTGCATCCTCCAGCGCGGCCTGTACCTGCGCGCAAAACCAGGCGTCATACGAATTGACATCAGCCGCCACGGAAATGCTCCTCGAGCCCGATATCCAGCAGCTTGCCGAGGTCATCGGGCATGTCTGCAACGTGCACAGCAATTGGGAAACGGTGCCCCGTCAGGTCAGGCGCGCATTGCTCCTCTAGCCCGAGGTGCTGCCTATCGTTTTCCGCCTCAATCATTGTGCTTTCTCCGACCGTATTATCAGCCGATGCTACATCTTCCAGCGGGGCGTCGTAAACGATAATGCCAAAGGGTCACAGCAAGCTGGCCCACTTACCGATCGGGCACCGCTTCAAGGGAAGTTTCGAACCGCTTGCCCGCCGCTGCAGCTTCTTTCAAGAGCGCGTCGAAATTGTCAGGTGGATTTCCATCTTCCAGCATCCCTTTGAACGTCGCATAGGCATCCGTCTTGCTGCCATAGGCGCGCAGGGTCTTGTCGTCGTTCACCCAGGCTACCACGATGACCTTCGCATCGCTGTTGAACCGGTAGAACAACCGATACTGCTGGAAGAATTTCGCCCGGAACCAGTGCTTGCGGTGATCGCCGAGTGTGCCGCCTTGCCGGAAGGCGGCGGCACCCGGATCTGCCGGTATGGCCTCGGTGACCAGCTTGAAGATGGCGGCCAGCCGTTTCGTCGGGTTTTTCTTGCGCCAGGTCTTAGGATCGCGTGCCTTACGCGCCTCGACCTCTTCAATCAGCCCTTCGAGCTGATCCAGAAAGAGCGGATGCGCATAAATCGACCATCCGTTTACGACAAGGGGCGCTTGAGCGGGCACGCTATCGCCGCTCATTCATCCTCGAGCGATAGCGGCGCATCGAGATCGACGTCAACGTCTCCGACCAGTGCTGCAAGACGGTCATGCAAAGCCCCATCGAACGCCCGAATGCGGTCCGGATGCGCCTTGATATCGGCCTCGACAAAATCGAGAAAGGCGCCGAGCACAGGATCTTCCTCGTCGCTGCGCACGGGCTCGATATAGACCCTGCCACTCGGCTCGGTGCAGTAACGAATCTGGTCGCCCTTGCCCAGCTTGAGCTGTTTGCGCACACCCGCCGGCACGGTCGTCTGATACCGATCCGTGAGTTTCGAGACATCTTGTGCGAGGGCTGTCATGGCTGTCTCCTGAAGAAAAGGGTCTTTGCTGCCCGCGATAGGTAATGCATTTGCATTGCCTTGTCAAGACAAGCCGCAGCATCTGCTGTCGCCGGGCAGGTCGATGAACCGTCCGGCGCAGGACCTATTCTCGCCCCGCCAGAAACTCCGCCAGCACCGGGCTGGCAGCACCTTTCGCGGAGCTGAGCAGCTCCGAGCCCGCAAGCGAGGCCTTCGATAGGCGTACGAGCCCACCGGTTTCCTCGATGCGGTAGCAGCGGCGCTTCTGCCGCCCGCGCCTGTAGTGGGTCGCGGTGACGATCTGGCAGGTACTGCCATCGGTGAGCGTCAAAGGTGCTGCGAGCTTGATCTTGTCGCCTTCCTCGTAGTCCGGGATCGCAGCCCAGTCCTGGCAGCGCTGGCGCCAGGCATGAGCATAGCTGTCTGGGTCTTTCAGCTCGGACAGCAGGGCCAATAGGCTCAGTGGCGCGCGGGATTCGACCGGTCCCGCGCTTTCCTCCATGTCCTTGTAGCCCCAGCAGCCGTCATCATATCGGGTAAGGAATACGGCGGCGAAAGTGATGGAGCCATCCGCATCGGTCATATAGGTCGCGTCTTCGACAGCGGTGCCGTCGAGATTGGTGACCCTTGCCGCCGCATACCAGGTGGAGCCGACCTTGCAGGCTTTTACCAGTTCGGTTTTGCGCCCGTCGCCCTCGAAAGTGCAAAGCCGGGCAATCTCCGCTTTCTCATCCGCGTAGGTCTGGACGCGGCGGTCGGTGTAGAAGAGCCAACCCATTTCAGAGTCCTTTCTCTCAGAAGGAAAAATGTCGTCGCCAATGGTCCGAGAGGGCCGCAGGCCCGGCAGGGTATTGGCGATGCTTGTTTGAGAAAGGGCGGGTTACGCCACCCTCCGGTCATCGATTTCCATCAGCGCATCGAGCGGCACGCGGTAGGGCTGCATGGCGTCGAAATCCTCGCAATTGCCGCAGTTCTGCACGATCGCGAAGGTGTCGCAGGCATCCTTGAGGATGACCCGGAAGGTGCCGCCGAGGCCCGAGGGCACCTCGTAGGTCCCGCCGATGAGATAATCCGAGGCCCGGCGTACGAAGACGCGAATGCTGTGGCCATCGGTGGCGAGCCGGATCGCCCCCCGCCCCCGGTCGATGAGCACCTGCACGTCATCCAGGATGTCGGTGTAGAACTGGCCGGTCAGATCACGAAACGCCATGCGGCGCTGCGCCATCCAGTCGGTGTCCCGAAACGGGTTCATGCCGTCGGCGAAGGCGAAGGAGGGATCGGCCTGCTCGGTGGTAACGATACGGGTGGTCGTGCCATCGATGCCGTTTGAGCGCAGATGCACACCATTGCCGACGATGAGGATCAGGGCCGGCCTGTCCACGGGCCCGTTCCAGTTGGGCAGGAAGGTCTTGCAGGCGCGCGCATGGGCGATCTGTGCCGCAACAGCGGACGCAGAGAACTTGAGAATAGCCATGGGGATGTCTTTCTGTTCGGTTTGGAAGGGTCGACCCGCGCGGGCGGCATGGTCCACGCGCGGGTCGCGTGAGGACTCAGGCCGCTTGCGCGATGTCGCCGTCAGGCTCCGGGGTTTCCGCAGCGGGCTCCGCCTCATCAAAGGCGACACCGGCGGTCTGCATCATGGGCGGACACCAGGCGCCCACGGCAGCGCGCTGCGCGTCCGTGAGCGTGGCGAAGGGTTCAGCGAAGAGCTTGTCGCAGAAAGCGACGATCTCCTTCTTGCTCGACGAGGCTAGCGTCACAGCCTCCTGGGCCAGACCCAGATCCTCGCCGAGGATCTTCAGGAGCCAGGCCTTTTTAAAGCGGTTGAAGAGCGCCGCATTCGGCGTCCAATGCGCGCGAATGTCGGGCATGATCTCGATCTCGAACGCATGCATCAGGCTGTCGCGCTGGCGGTCCCGAGCGAAGCAGGACTGCGTGGTGCTGGCGGTGGCATGGGCTCTGACGGCGGATGCTCGGGCACGGGCTCCGGGTCGGGGAAGAAGCTGTCGGGCAAGCCCTCGATCTGGCAGGCATTGAACACGCGGTAGGATTTCTGGAAGCGGAAGATACGGGCTCCCTCGGAGTGATCATCCGCGTCGCTGCGGTCATGCTCATCGCCGCCGGCGTCCCTCCGGCTTTGACCGTAGTAAACGACGACAGAGGACTTCTCGCCCTTGCGAACCTTTGCGTCCAAGGCATTGGCCTGCGGCAACGTCATCCAGAAGGGAGAGCTGTGGCCCGCCATCACGGTCCGCATCGTCAGCAGGAAGTTGTTCACTCCCTGGTAGGGTTCTCCGCCCACGCGCAGGGGACGAGAGCTGCCACCTGCGGTCCATGGCTTGCGCCACGGCAGGACGCCGCGCTCAATGATACGGATGATTTCGTTTGTGATGACCTCGGAGGCATCGAATTTGGGCGTGCGGGATCGGGCCATGGCTGGCCTCCTTTCGAGTTTTGGTGAGAGGGAATGGTGATCAGATAGACGGACGGGGCCGCGGATCGTTGGCGATTCTGGCACCGAGGGCTTCGACCATGTCGATGTAGGTGGTCAGCGACACGGACCTGCCGGGGCCCCAGGGTTCAGGGTCGACTGATCCGTCCCGCGCCACCCGCGGCAGGTTCGCGAAGGCGATGACATCGGTGACGGGTCGGATATCGATGAACGGCGTGCCACATGCGACCGCAAGAGCGGCCAAGGGAAAGCGCTCAATCGGCGCGAAGGTTGAAACGGTGGTCCAACCAAGATGGAGGAAAGTCCCACCCTCTCCGCAAATCGCATGCGCGTGTGGCAATGCTGCCGCTTGCCTGAGATAGCCGAGATCACGCAGGACGGTCTCGCGCTCGAGCCGTTGTGCCTGCCCCGTCTGGCCGGTTCGGCGTAGTTCCTTGTGTCGCCACCACGAGGCAGCGGTCGCGCGCAACACGCGCAAGACACCTGTTTGCATGGGAATGCCCTTCATCAGGAACGGCAGACCGGAACCCGGCCCGGACCCATCTGAGGGACCCCAAAGGCCCTCATCCGTCAGTCACAAAACCCGAAGGACACTTTCACTCTTTAGGGATCTGATGCCAGAGAATGTTAAATACGAAGCTCATGAGAGCGCAGGATCCTGCACTTTCCGGCATCAGACCCCAATGAGGAACAGGATCAGGCCCGGACACCCTCTTTCGGGCATCCTCAGGCCTGACCTCCCCCGGCCCTCCTCTTCCTCTCAAACCCCATGATTTCCGCAGGT
>NZ_JARAMP010000056.1:0-6631 GCF_028802875.1 Seohaeicola sp. 4SK31
GTTTGGCGCCCCCTCGCAGAGAAGAGGCGCCAAGCTGTCATATGATCGAGGGCTCAGTGTGTGCGCAGTCTAAAGGTGTTCCTGTCGCCGTTGTTCATAAGGCTAAAGGCCGAGGGGGCGCCGCCCTGCACAGAGTCGAGCTTGTTGCCGTGGCCGTTCATGTACACATGGGTCCGATGCCAGACACCGTTGACCACAATCCCAAGCCCGTTGTCACCGTCATTGTATACTTTATAGTAATTACCACCGCCGTAGATGCCCGAAACAACGTTGCCCAGACGGTTAGCCGCGGCGACATTTAGCGGCTTCCAGCACGACCAAAGCTGCGACGGCCTGATCTTCGTCAGCAAACCAATCCATGCGAACCTGACCGCCCTGACCTATGCGGCCCCATTCTCGGCAAGGCGATCAACTACATGTTCGAGAAAGACGGTCGTTGGCAGGCGTTCACGGCATTCCTCGATGACGGGCGCATCTGCCTGACGAATAATGCGGCCGAACGCGCCCTGCGCGGCGTGGCCTTGGGCAGAAAGTCGTGGCTCTTCGCGGGATCCGAGCGCGGCGGTGAACGCGCCGCCGCCATGTATACCCTCATCGTCACGGCCAAAATGAACGACGTCGACCCACAGGCCTGGCTTGCCGATGTCCTCGCCCGGCTGCCCGACATGCCCGTCTCGCGCATCCATGACCTTCTGCCATGGAACTGGAAGTCGTGGCACCTCGCTGAGGCGGCATGATCATGCAGCTCAACAAGGTGTATTCCGTCAAGACCATCGACCGCGTTGCAGCCGAACTGGGCGAAACCGTCGACCGGATCTTCGATCTCGCCATCGACATGGAAACCGAAGATGGAGTGATCTGGGTCTACGGCCCTGGCGACGACAGCGTCATCGCCTTCACTCCGTTCGGGATTGAAAACCTGCAAGAGTTCATCGAAATGGACCGCGACCGCGCGCGTTGACCTCGCTGTGGCCTACGCCGCATGCTTACCGACAGGGAGGGCAAGAACCAGACTAACGCCCCTCCGGCATAGCACTCGGTCTGAGAGGACAGAACTTCCGCAAAGGTGGTGAAGAAAGCAGAAGTCGCTGTTCGCCCAACAGTGGGCGCTGCAAGTAAAACGATGCGAAGGGTTCCAAGATGGAAAATCCTAACTAAGGTACGACGTAAATTCAGTGGAGGGCGTTCATGGATAATGAAACAAAACTATCTGAGACACCGGATGAGTTCCTCGACGCCTTGGGGAAGAAGCTAATTGCAATGGAGGGTGTTGATAAGGACCTAGCGGGCGTCCTCACGGCACACATTCTAAGAGCCACTCCGACCCAGAACGCCGTTGTTCAAGCGAAGGACGCCATTATGAGACTCGCCGGTAAGCGGGCAGACCCGCCAAAGGTAGCGGTGATGAATGGCTGATCCTTACTTTCTTCAGTCGCTGAGTTTGACTGGGTTCCGGGCCTACCTCCAGCCGAAAACCTTCGATTTCAGTAAGAAGCGCTGCTTGGCGTTATTCGCGCCTAATGGCCGCGGCAAATCCAGCATCATCGATGCACTTGAGTTCATACTGTCCAAGGACGGAACGCTTGAACGGTTGGGGCAGCGTGCCATCAACAATCAGGCCGGCCCAATCGCTCTGGCGCACAATTTGGCTGAGGAAGCAAAGATCGCCCCGACCGTGGCGATCAGCGTCATCTCAGGCAAGGATATCACGAACGGCAATCGCGCGGCAGGAGGTGCAAAGCGTCCGATTCCGGTGGTGGCGGCCACCCTCAACACCTGCTTTGCGGTGCCGCCGATCATTCGTGGCCACGCGCTCCGTACCTTTGTTGAAATCCACACGCCCGAGCAGCGTTACGCAGATGTAGCCAACTGGCTTCAACTCGGCCCGCTGGTCGATGTGCAGAAGAACCTTCGTTCATTGCGCACTCAGATCAAGACCGCAGCCGAAGACAAGACGGCGCTCCAGCGCGTTGATAGCCAGCTCGCCAAGGAGACGACCCAAGCGGTCGAATCTTGGAATGCAGTGGCGGTTCTTTTCCATGCCAATACGCTGATCCTTGCGCCGCTTGATCCCGCGCTCGTCCTTGCAGCCCTAACTGCACTTGATCCCGCCTATGTCGAATTGGAAACGCGTGCCAAAGCAGAGGAAAACCAGATCGGTCTCGCCGGTTTGCGGCAAATCCGCAGCGCGGCAGCTGGCTTGTGGCTGGAGACGACGGACGCCGATAGCGGGGAGATTACCGTCAGTGGCGCAATTTCGACTTTCGATACCGCCGTTGCGACGCTGGAGACGGCTGAACGCGAAGAAGCCGATGAGCGCGACAAGGCGGCCGGAACGGTATTTCAGGCATTGTGGAAAGCCGCTGAACCGCTTTTCGCCGAAGGCGCGCCCGCACCAGAAGTTTGCCCGGTCTGCATCACACCGATAACCGACACCGCAGCAGGCAGTCCAGAGGTGATCCGAGACCATGTCGCCAAACATCTCGAAGAACTGGCCGACTACGCGGCCGCCAAGAAGACGCGCGACGATGCCAAGACGGCGTTGACTAAGGCCCATACCCAATTGGTGTCATCCCTGCCGGGGCTGATTGGCCTGCTCGGCGATGTTGAAGCGGCGCTTAAGTCCGATCTCGTCGCCTATCAAGCGACCGTCGCCGGCTGGCCGAAGAGCCCGGCGCCCGCGTCGGCTGGCATTGTCGCCTTGATTGCCAAATTGCTTGCCTCGCTTGATAAAGCCATTTCCGACATCGAGGCGAAGCAAGGGGATCATACATATCTCAAGGCCAAGTCGAAGATCGATCGCCTGCTGGAGCTAGAGGGCGAGCGGAAGCTAGCGCTGCGGACAAGCGAGGAGTTGGGGAAGTTATCCGAGGCGCTTAAGGCGCAGGCGGAAACAATCTCGGCCGAAATCCGAAAGAAGGTCCAGGTGCTACTCGATAAGCTCCAGACTCCGATGAATGACATATACAAGATGATCCAGGGCGCCGGAGCCAAGTCAATCCGGCTGGAGCTGCCGGGAGAAGACGATAGCAACCAGCAGCGCCTAAATTTGCTGATCGATTTTGCCGCGAACCGGGCAGGTGTGCAGCCGGGCGGCTATTTGAGCGACTCCCAAATCCATTCTGTAGCGCTGGCGCTGCGCATGGCTGCGATTAAGCAGTTCAATACCGGTGCGCCTATCATCGCGCTGGATGATATCGTCACCTCTTACGACGCGGATCATCGCCGCACTATTGCTGCACTGATCGCTACCATGTTCGGTGGCTGTCAGATCCTGATTACGACCCATGACGAGCGGTTCTTCAACTATCTGAAAGATCAGCTCGAAGACAAGACTTGGCACTTCACCAGGATCATCGGTCTCGATCCGGCCTTTGGACCCCGATTTGCCGATCACAAGGTTAGCGACGAAATGATTGAGGCCCGCTGGGCAGACGGGCAGTTGGCGGCCAATGAGATGCGCCAAGCCGAAGAGGAATGGCTTCTCGGCATATGCCGGGATTTTGGAGTCAGCGTTCGTATTCGCCCACTAGAGAAGGCTTACACCTACGATCGCAGCGAGTTGGCATCCGCGCTTGGCGGTTTTCTCAAGGACGCGAAGTTGGAACCTGCGCTGGTACCGGGCGTCAACAACCGCTTTCTTGCGAGCTTGGCGACTGGCACGATCGAAAATTTCGGGAGCCATTTTCAGGACGTCCCCTACGGCGATGGCTCGATCGGCGACGAAAAGACGCGCTGGGACGAGTTCAAGACATTCCGCAGCCAGTTCACCTGCAAGAAATGCAACCGCACGAAATTCCAGCGGCCCCTCACATTGAAGAAGCCAGTATGCGCGCATGGCGGATGTGAGACCCAGTTCGAGTTCGCAGCGGCGGGAGCAGCATAGTGGGAGGGCGATCCAAACCCGTCGAGCTGGCAACGCGCAGCTTTGAAAAGCATGGAGAAGCGAAACGAGTATCGGATCTTACAGAGGTGGACGGCTCATCTGCGCCATCGGCGCAAGGACCGCTAATCGATTACGCTCTTCACACTTTAGGCTGGAAGTCGTTTCAAGACCTGTGCGTAGCAATCGCTCAGGAAGTGCTCAAGCGGTCTGTTGAGACATTTCTGCCCTCAAAGGATGGCGGGCGAGATGGTGCATTTCTCGGCCGTTGGTCAAATGGAGATTCAGCCGGTCGCTCGACAATCCAATGCAAATTCACAAGCAAGGCGGATGCGCCACTAAGCCTGAGCGCCGTGAAGGGCGAACTGACCAAGGCCGGCAGGCTCGCAGCCAGAGGGTTGGCTGAAGACTACATCCTTCTCACAAACCACGGCGTATCGGGCACGCAGGCCGACGCAATCGCTGCGGCGTTCGAATCGGCGGGCGTGAAGAACTGTGTCATTCTGGGGCGTGATTGGATCGCACAGCAAATTCGGGAATCATCACGGCTACGGGTGATGGTGCCGAGGGTCTATGGATTGGGAGATCTTTCCCAGATCCTTGACGAGCGGGCATATGCGCAATCTCGTGCCGTTTTGAGCGCGCTTGGGGACGATCTGGCATGTTTCGTTGTCACAGAGGCACATCGTCAGAGCGTGGACGCACTACTCGATCATAATTTTGTCTTGCTGCTTGGGGATCCAGCTTCCGGGAAATCGACCATCGCCGCGAGCCTCGCCTTGGGGGCGCTGGATCACTGGCACGCGCCGACGATCCGCGTGACAAGTCCTGAAGATATCATGCGGCATTGGAATCCCGCTGACCCAAAGCAGTTCTTCTGGATTGATGACGCATTCGGCGCCACTCAGTACCAACGCCATATTGCCGATGGCTGGAATCGGCAGATGCCCTTGATGGCCGCTGCGCTGCGTAAGGGTGCCCGCTTTCTGCTGACATCCCGTACCTACATCTGGCGATCAGCTCATCGCGATCTCAAAACCGGCGCGTTTCCGCTTTTCGACAAATCGCAGGTGGTCATCAACGTCCAAGGCTTGGCAACTCCCGAGAAAGCGCAAATCCTGTACAACCACATAAAGCGCGGTGATCAACCAGCTGCTTTTAAGAAGGCAATCAAGCCGCATTTGGCAAAGCTTGCTGAAGATGCTTCTTTCCTTCCTGAGACAGCTCGTCGCCTCGGGTCCGCATTCTTTACGGAGAACGTGACCCTTGATGAGGAGGGCTTGCTCGATTTTGCACGGCGACCCGTCGACTTCCTAAAAGACGTCCTGCGCAATCTCGATCGGGGCGAAGCGGCCGCAGTCGCACTGATTTTTATGCACGGCGGGCAACTCGCGTCGCCGATCGAGAATGACGATCGTATAGCGCTAATCACGGAACTTCTGGGCGTCACTGCCGCCGAAATCCGGCTCGCGCTCGATTCACTTCGCGGAAGTCTTGCCCTGCTCATCGATACAACAGAGGGACCAAAATGGACCTTCAAGCATCCGACTATCGGCGATGCCTATGCTGCACTCGTTGCCAATTCACCTGAGTTGACCGAAATTTACCTGCGCGGCGCGAAATTCGAACGGTTACTTGAAGAGGTCGTGTGCGGCGGGGTGGAACTGCGGGGTGCGAGCGTCCGTGTCGGCCCTTCGCTGTACCCGGCACTTCTCAATCGTTTGCTCGCCCATCCCATTGACTACCGCATACGTTATTTTCTCGGGCAGCGCTGCGACGCTGCGTTCTTGCGGCTAGTGGCAGACCAGATGCCCGATCTTCTCGATCTTCGCCCCGGTGCGTTCATGGCTTACTCCTCCGAAAGTCGACTACTGGCGAAACTTCATCAGGCGAAACTCCTCCCCGAGCAAAAGCGCCTCAGCCTCGTAGAACACATTATCGACACGACCCTTACGATCCCCGATGGTGGTATTTTCCAGGACGAGTCCTTGCGTTCAATTCTGACGGATGCCGAGTTTGAACATCTCTTGGCCCGAGTAAGGGGGGACGTTGTTGATCGACTCGATACCCACATTTCCGAGTGGAAATCGAACTGCGAAGATAGCGATCCGGATAGTCACTTCGATGAGTTATCGAGCTTACTGACCGGTATCGAGGACGCACTTCCGATCGACGACCCCGACCGCGCCAAGATCGATAGTGGGCGTATTGCGATAGGGAAGGCGATTGATGATTTGAATGAGTCCCGCGCGCCCGACATTGAAGATCGAGTGGAAACGCCGGTTGGCCGATCCGCCAACGCACGCTCAAACATACAGTCAATCTTTGATGACGTGGATCGCTAAATGGTCTTGATGGACGCTGGCTGGCATATTCCTCTGATCCTCCACTTTGATGCATGGCTTCGTCGCAGCATCTCCGGGATCATCGGACGGGCCCAATCAATCTCTTATCCTTGTTGCGATGTGAGTGTTGGAGTTTACTTACAGTATCTGAAACCCGGCAAGTCCCGTACCAGAGAATTGACTTACTCCACCAACTGTCCGCTTCAGAATATGCATGCAAGCTTTATTCTAAAAGCTTGCATGATTACTCAACCCAAAAACCCAATAAAACATGGGGAAATGTGAACTTGATCGCTACTTGGCGGTCTTTTTTGAGCGTTAATTGGCGTTTCCGATGACGAGGGTCTGAGCGGCGGCCTCTACCACATCTTCGGTGATTGCGGCCATTTCGTTGATGCGGGCG
>NZ_JARAMP010000057.1:0-5785 GCF_028802875.1 Seohaeicola sp. 4SK31
ACCGCGATCAGCGCGGTCAGGCCCAGAAGCAGGCTGATGAATCCGAAGGTGCGGCGACGGTCCTGCCGGGCCGCCAGAACCCCGCCATAGTCGAACCGTTCATAGACGACATTCCGCATCGGCATCCCCAGATCCAGCAGCGTATCCGACACCGCCGTGACCATCGGGCCGGGACCACAGATCAGCGCCACGGCGCGGGACGGATCAAGCCCGTCCAGCACCCCAGCCAACTTGGTCCGGTCCAGATAGCCGACCTCGCCGGGCCAGCCGTCCTCCGGGTCCTCGCTGACCAGCATCACCCGCAGATCAAGAACCGCCTTGGCTGCCTCCAGCTCTGCCAGACAGGCGAAGTTCGCGGGCGTTCCCACCGCATAGGCCACCCGCACCGGGCGCGGATCGCGCCGCGCCACCATATCGCGCAGCAAGCCCATCACCGGCGCAATCCCGACCCCGCCCGCGATCAGCAGAACGGCCGTGGCAGGATGCCGTTGCAAGGTAAAGGTGCCGTAAGGACCATCCACCCCGATGGATGTGCCAAGGGGCAGGCTCCCCACGCTGCGTGTAAAGTCCCCCACCTCCTTGATGATCAGGCTCATACCCGCCCGCTGCGGGCTGTCTGCGATCGAAAACGGATGATCGAACAACGGAAACCGTCTTGCACCGACGGTCATCCAGACGAACTGCCCCGCCCGATACGGCAAAGGGGCCGTCCCCGGCATCGGTTCCAGATCCAGTTCCCAGATCCGGTCCGCCAGTTTCGCGATCCCGCGCAGCCGCCACGGCTGCCGGTGCAACCGCATCCAGCGCCAGCCATAGAGCACGGCCATCACCGCGACGGCAACAGCCCCCGCGCCCCACCAGAACAGATGCAGCGGCCCCAGCGCGCTCAACCGCCCGGCGGTTGTCGCGTGATGCAACCCGCCACCCAGGGCCATCAGCGCCAGAATGACATGACTGCCGCGCCAGATCTCATAGCGGAACAGGTCGCGCGCCACCCCCGCCGCAACCAGCAGCGCCAGCGCCACCAGCGCCACCACTCCACTGCGATAGGCGGGCAGCAGGTGATAGGCCAGCAACCGCTGCGCCCCCCGGCCCGGATCGTCCAGAAAGGTGGGCAGCACATAGGCCACGGGATGGAGCATCAGCGCCAGCAACACCCACCATGCGGCAAACTTGTGGAAGGCCATGATGCGGTCAATGCCCATCCCGCCCGATACACGCCGGAACCGCCCCGAGGTCACGAACTGCACGACCATCGCCACCAGCCCCGCCAGCCCCAGTCCGGCGCCAAAGGCCTCCCACCGGTCCAGCGGCACGGTATCGGACAGCCCCGCCAACGCCACCGGCGACAGACAGATCACCAGATAGACCAGCGCCATCGCGCGGGCGGACAGGCCGGGCCATGTGCCGGGTGACAATGGCGGTTCAGGATCGGCGGTGGAAGTCATGCGTCTGCGTCTCCGCTTGTGAACTGCAGAGTGACATCCTGCCCACATGCACGCTTTGACATACCTCAAGGACGAATCGATCAACCCAAGGCAGAGTTGCTCCGCGTGACCCCCCCGGATTGTCACAGGAGGCTTGCATGACACGGCGCAACACCACCGGCCATCTTTTGATCCTCTTGCTTGCTCTGGGCCTCATGCTGGCCCCTGCCCCCACCATGGCGCAGCAAGGTCTGATCCAGTATGACAAGGACGCGCTTGCCCGCCTTGTGCAAGAGTGGCTTGACGCGCCGCATGCCGATCACACGTCACTGTCCTTCACCTATTGGAACAAGGACGGGGCGGTGCCTGAAACCTGTGCCGCCTGTCATTCCCAGCCGGGCTTTCTGGACTATCTCGGCGCGGATGGCACGCAGGCGGGCGTCGTGGACCACCCCGCCGCCATCAACGCCCCCATCGGCTGCGCCGCCTGCCACACCGACACCGCCCATGCGCTGGACAGCGTCACCTTCCCTTCGGGTGTGACGGTTGACGGGCTGGGCGCGGATGCGGTCTGCACGGTCTGCCATCAGGGCCGCCTGTCCGGCGCGGATGTCACCGCCGCCACGACCGGTCTGGACGAGGATACGCCCTCAACGGCCTTGGGCTTTCTCAACATCCATTACGGCATCGCGGCCGCCGTGACGGGGGGCGGCGATCTGGGCGGCGGCTATCACTATCCGGGCCGGTCCTATGCCGGACGTTTCGGCCATGTCCCCGGCGCCGACAGTTGCACGGCCTGCCACGACCCGCACAGCACCAAGGTCGAAACCGAGGGCTGTCTCAGCTGCCATCGCGGCGTCACGGATCTGCGCGACATCCGCACCCGGCACGCTGACTTCGACGGGGACGGCGTGATCTCGGGCGGCATCCATACCGAGATCACCGGCCTGCACAGCCAGCTCTATGCCGCGATCCAGACCTATGCCACGCAAACCATCGGCACGGCCATCGCCTATGCGCCGGGGCAGTTTCCGTATTTCTTCACCGACACGGACGGCGACGGTCAGATCAGCGCGGCAGAGGGCATCTTTCCCAATCGCTACCAGTCATGGACACCGCGCCTGCTCAAGGCCGCCTACAACTATCAGGTGGCGAAGAAGGACCCCGGCGGCTTCGTGCACAACCCGCGCTACCTGCTGCAATTGCTGCATGACAGTCTTGAGGATCTCTCAACCGCGAACGGGGCGGACCCGGGCAAGCGACCGCGCCCCTGAGGGTCACGGCCCAACCGCAGGGTTGCGGGCCTGACCTCTTCCCGCTCACAACTTCCGCAGATAGGCCCAGGACACATAGCCCTTGAGGCCGCGCGCCCGCTCCAGCGAGACACGGCACCAGCGCGTCCCTCCGGTCTGCTGACAATCGCGGACACGCAGAACGGTTCCGTTCGGTAACCCCACGATCACACTGTAACCGATCCCCGGCCCCCCGCGCATCTTCAGCATGTCGTCGCCCTCGACGCCATAGACCTCGTAACGACCCATGGACCCCGCCGCCGCGGGCTGGACACCCGCCCCGATACCAAAGACCACAAGGGCCAGAATGATAAGAATGGATCTCGGCATGGTTCACTCCCGCTGGCGGCTTTGGCGTCTTGGTAATCGCTGTCGATGCCAAACGGAACCTGCGATGATCCTTCTGCCCGAAAAGATCGGACAAACCTCTCGCAGGCCGCGCCTTATCCCTTCAGCCCCAGCCTGATCTGCTTCTCGATCTCGAGGATGGCAAAGAAGGCGACCCCGATGCCGACGATCAGAAGCCCGTCCGCCAGCGACACCGGCGCGGTGCCAAGGATCATCTGAAACGGCGGCAGGTAGGTGACGGCGAACTGTGCCGCCGTAATCGCGATCACAACCGTCCAGACCACCTTGGTCCCCCGCACGGCCGCCCATGTCAGCGATGTGCTGTGGATGTTGCGGATGAAGAACAGGTTGAAGATCTCCAGCACGACCAGCATGTTCATCGCCATGGTCTGCGCCAGCGGCAGCGGATAGCCCCGGTCCAACGCATAGGTGAAGATGCCGAAGACCGCCGCAAGGAACAGCAGCGCCACCATGATCACATACCAGACCAGCTCGCCCGACAGGATCGGCGCATCACGCGGGCGCGGCGGACGCGCCATCGTGCCGGCCTCGGTCGGCTCGAAGGCCAGCGCAAGGCCCAGCGTGATACCCGTGATCAGATTGATCCACAGGATCTGCACCGCCGTGACCGGCAGCGACAGCCCCAGCAGCAACGCCAGAACCACCACCATCGCCTCGCCCGCATTGGTGGGCAGCGTCCAGCTGATCACCTTCTTGAGGTTGTCATAAACCGTCCGCCCCTCGCGCACAGCAGCGGCGATCGAAGCGAAATTGTCATCCGCCAGCACCAGATCGCCCGCTTCCTTGGCGGCCTCTGATCCCTTCAACCCCATCGCAATGCCCGCATCCGCACGCTTGAGGGCGGGGGCATCATTCACCCCGTCCCCCGTCATCGCGACCGACAGGCCATTGGCCTGCAATGCGGTCACAAGCCTCAGTTTGTGTTCGGGACTGGTGCGGGCAAAGACATCCGTTCCCATCACCTCCAGCGCCAGTTGCGCATCGTCCAGCGTGTCAAGGTCGGCCCCGGTCAGAACCCGGTCCGGTCTGGCCAGCCCGATCTGCGCGGCAATGGCCCTGGCGGTTCCGGCATGATCGCCGGTGATCATCTTGACGCGGATTCCGGCGGCCCGGCATTCGGCCACGGCGGCGATGGCTTCGGGCCGGGGCGGGTCGATCAGACCAACAAGCCCCAGAAAGGACAGACCGCCCTCAAGTGCTGCCGCGTCGATCCGCTCATCGGATGTCACCCGCTCCGCCAAGGCCAGCACCCGCAACCCGCGCATCGCCATCGCCTCGGCGCGGTTGTGCCAATGCAACAGATCAATGCCCTGACACATCATCAGCACCCGCTCGGGCGCGCCCTTAACATGGATCATGCGGCCTGAGGGTCCGTCCGTCAGCACGGCCATGAAACGGTGGCGGCTGTCAAAAGGGATCGCATCCAGCCGTTGACCCGCAGGCGCCACACCGACCTTGCCCGCAAAGGCCAGCAGCGCCCCTTCCATGGGATCGCCTTCCACGGACCAGACCCCGTCCCGCTGCCGTAGCGCCGCGTCATTGCACAGCAGCGCCGCGCGGGCCAGCGCCGCAATCTCGCCCGCAGGCGTGACCGCGCCTTCGGGGGCATAGCCTTCGCCGGAAATCTCGAAGGCACCATCCGGGGTTTCGGCCGCGGCCACGACCATCTCGTTCCGGGTCAGTGTGCCGGTCTTGTCGGTGCAGATCACCGAGACCGAGCCGATCGCCTCGATCGCCGGCAGGCGGCGCACGATCGCATTGCGCCGCGCCATGGCCTGCACGCCGATGGCCAGCGTGATGGTCATCACCGCAGGCAGACCTTCGGGAATGGCCGCCACCGCGACGCCGACCACGGCCATGAACATCTCGGAAAAATCGTGATGCCCTACGAAATAGCCATAGGCCAGCAACAGGCCCGAAATCAGCAGGATCAGAAAGGACAGCCAGCGCGCGAAATGATCCATCTGCGCCACCAGCGGTGTCGTCAGCTGCGTGACCCCCTCCAGCAGACCACCGATGCGCCCGATCTCGGTCGTCTGCCCGGTCGCCACAACCAGACCGCGCGCGGTGCCCTGCGTGATCAACGTGCCCGACCACAGCATCGACCGACGATCCCCCAGCGGTGCATCAACTGCCACCGGACCCGCCACCTTCTCGACCGGCACGGATTCCCCGGTCAGGATCGCCTCCTGCGCCGCAAGACCGCGCGCCTCCAGCACCCGCAGATCCGCAGGCACCTTGTCACCCGCCTCCAGCAGAACCACGTCACCGGGCACCAGATCGGCACCGTCCAGCGTGACCCGCACCCCATCGCGCAAGACGGCGGCGCGTGGGGCCAGCATGCCGCGGATCGCGGCCATGGCGGCCTCGGCCTTGCCCTCCTGCAGGTAGCCGATCACGGCATTGGCCAGCACCACCGCCAGGATCACGCCCGTGTCGACCCAATGCTGCAAAGCCCCCGTCACAACGGCGGCGCCCATCAGCACATAAATCAGCACATTGTGGAACTGCGCCAGAAACCGCATCAGCGGCCCATGCGCGTGAACCTCGGGCAAACGGTTCGGCCCATGCGCGGCCAGTCGCCGCGCCGCCTCCGCCGCACTCAACCCCGCCGGGTCCGAGTCCAGCGCCGACAGACAGGCATCGGCAGACTGGCTGTGCGGATCGGTCAGCAGCATCGGACTCCTTTCAGCGGGC
>NZ_JARAMP010000058.1:0-5482 GCF_028802875.1 Seohaeicola sp. 4SK31
CGGGAAAACCCCCGATCAGGCCTACTTCAACCAGCCGCGCCCCGAGGCGGTAGCGGCATAACCAAGGCGGAAAACCACTTACGAAACGCCTGGAAACTGTTCAGATCAACCGAACCACCTCTGAATGGTGCCTATCTGCAGGTGACAGGCGTTGGTCGGGTCCTGCCAACGCTTTGGACCGTCGGTCTGGCACCGTCAGGCAGCTCAAAAACGATGGCCTCAGAGGAAATCGACAAAATTCTTGATCTGAGTGAGCACACCATTTCGCATTTGCCGACAGGTTCAACCGCTGCACAATGGATCATGGATCTGCACCAAGACAACGGTGCTTTCTGGTTCCAGGATGAAGTGGGAAAATTCTTCAACATGGTGCTGACACAAACTCACTACATGAGTTTCAAGGGGTGGTTATTGTCAGCTTACTCGCACAGCCCGATCGCCAATCGATTGAAATCTGAAAAGGAAAAGCTGGTAGTCGAAAAGCCTGCTTTCACATTTCACGGATTGTCCGTCACCGAAACTTGGCAGTCCGATATCGACATTACCAGCATGTTGGATGGGTTCTGCCAGCGCTTCAATTACTATATCGCGTCCCCACGTCGCGATACGGATATTTTTGAGCATTTTCTCTACTTTGAGGGTTCTGAGGTGCCGCGGCGCCGGGAAGCCTTGGCGGAAATCTGGTCAGCGTTCTGCGCGCAGCCAGGTGCCTCAGATGCCTACACTCTGGGCCCCGATGTGCTCCCGTTCTTGCGGAAATGGTGGAGCGGCTTGCGCGACACTTGGGGTCAAAGTCCCTTGCCCCGATCGTTTATTAGACGGATCGGTTTCTCTGTTTTGCGTTATCTCGTCGTGCTGCAATTCTTGCTGGGAAAGTCCCGGCACCCGATTGATGTCGAAACGGCGGAACTGGCGACACGTTATGCCGAATATCACTTCCGAAGCGCCCTCTATATCGTTCAGGAGTATGACAAGGGACATACTTCGAAAGTTCAGAAAGTTGCGGCGATCGTCAAGAAGGTCGAGAGCGACGGACAAGCGCCAACGGGACGAAACGTCCAGCGACGGATGAGTGGAAAGGTTCGTGCTGAATATGAGAAGGGCGAGATCGCAGAGATTGTTTCGATCCTTCAGCAGATTACAGAAATGCCGGACCTGTTCGACAAGAGCAGCAGTCCTGGGGAACGGACCGCAGCACTCTATGCCGAGCGTGATCGGATACATGAGCGTTTGAAGCTTAACGAACGCAAGCGGAATGAACGCCGTGTGCGCGAACTGCTACGCGCCTACCGAGCCAAGGCGGCTCCTCAGGAGGCGGTCAATGACGCCGTCACGGATGACCAGGAAAACGTGGTCCAGCTCTACCTGTCACTCGCCAGCAATGGGTGAGCAATCGACCCTTCGGACCAAGCGTCAAGGCTATTTGCCAAGGCGACCAAGAAGATCATTGATCAAATTTGGGTCCAGTCTGACAGGGGCTTAATTCCGCTATTGCCGCACAATGGAGATACGGAAATGGCCCAAAAATTCTACGACACAGCTGCGCTCGGCAAGATGTTCGATTGCGATCCGCATACTATCCGAGACTGGATCATCCCACATTCTCCAAGTAAGTCGCTGATTTCGCTGTCGTAATCGTGATATTTCGCATATAAATCATGGCGTTGACGGCTGCGAGGGGCGCGTTTCATGGATCACCTGGAGGGTGCGGGCTTGGCGCGGGGAGATCGGGTTGATTTCGACCGCCGTGTGCGTCTGGAGTTCCGTGGTGCGCAGATCAGTTCAGACGGTGGCCTGCTGGTGATGCGCGAGCTTGATGACGTGCTCGGCCTGTCCAATCTGGCGTCGGAGGCGCTGCGAGACAGCCGCACCGGGAAGAACACGCTCCATCGGCTTGACGGATTGTTCCGGCAATCGGTGTTCGGACGACTGGCCGGATACGAGGATGTGAACGATGCCGACCGCTTGGCCCTCGATCCCGTGATGCGTCAGGTCGTTGGCGGCAGGGCCGTCGAGGCGCAAGCTGCTTCGGCATCGCAGATGGGACGGTTCGAGACCGAGACGCTGGCTCTGGCCGCGAACCGGGCGGCGCTGGCCGATCTGAACGGCCAATGGATCGACCGGTTTCATGACCGCAACGGGTTGAAATACATCGTGCTGGACATGGACAGCTCGGTCAGCCCCACCCACGGCGATCAGGAAGGTGCTGCCTGGAACGGGCATTTCGACTGCACCTGCTATCACCCCATCTTCTTGTTCAACCAGTTTGGCATGCTGGAGCGCTGCGCCCTGCGTAACGGCAATGTCCACAGCGCCGATGGCTGGCGGGATGTCCTTGATCCCGTCATTGCCCGATATGCTGGCCGCGACCTTGGTGGACGCTTCTTCCGGGCCGACGCTGCCTACGCGATCCCCGCGATCTATATGCGGCTGGAAGAAGCCAGGTTCTTCTACGCCATCCGTCTGCCCGCCAACGCCGTCTTGCGCGAGAAGATCGCGCATCGGCTGACACGGCCCGTGGGACGGCCTTCGCTGACCAAGGTCAAACGGTTCTTCGAGGACTTCGAGTATCAGGCGGCGTCCTGGGACAAGCCGCGCCGCGTCATCGCCAAGATCGAATGGCATCCGGGCGAGCTGTTCCCCAAAGTCGGCTTCATCGTCACCAACCTGCCGATGGAGCCAGACTGGGTGGTGAGGTTCTACAACCAGCGCGGCACCGCAGAGCAGCACATCAAGGAAGGCAAATATGCCTTTCGCTGGACGCGGCTGTCATGCCGGAAGTTCCGGCACAACGAGGTGCGGCTGCAACTGCACGCGCTGGCCTACAACCTGGCAACCTTCCTGCGCTGCATCGAACTGCCCGAGGCCATGGCGGACTGGTCGTTGACCAGCCTGCAACTCAAGCTGATCAAGATCGGCGCCCGCGTCGTCCGCCACGCCCGCGCCATTACCTTCCAGTTGGCCGAGGTCGCCGTCACCGGCCCGATGGTGCGGGCCGTCCTTGCCGCCATCCGCCGTCTTCGAACGCCTCCGTCATGCGCATGACCACGATCCATGCCCAAGCTGAACGAAAGCGGCAGGACAGGTCCGTCTGCCGCGCGGGAAAGCGGCTCTGCCGGGCCAGAATGCTGCGGGTTCGAGGCTTGATCCACCCGACTTCGGCCGTTTGCGCGACGACAGACACCGCTCGGGGCGAAGAACGCTTGCCCAGCGAGCAAAATCAGGCGATCTTGAAGTCAAGCGGCAGGCCACTTGGGGAATGTCGGTGAAAGAGGGGCGAGATTTACCGGATGCAGCTGAAAGGGCTTTGACATGACCACCGCGCCACAGGCCGTCTTGCGTTGGCGGATACTGGCAATCATCTGCACCGGTGTTGTCGGCGTGCTTGCAACATGGTTTTCGGCAACCGCGATCATGCCCGCATTGATCGTAGAATGGAATCTGTCAGCGTCACAGGCGGCATGGATGACCAATGCTGTGCAGGTCGGTTTCGTCGTGGGGGCAATCGGCGCATCGCTTGTCAACCTGCCCGACATTATCTCCATGCACCGGCTGATGACTGCATCAGCGGTGCTGGCTGCACTGGCCAATGCAGCACTGCCCTTTTTGGGGCCAGAGGGTGCGATTGCCCTACGCTTTCTGACCGGCATGGCTCTGGCGGGGGTTTACCCGCCCGCCCTCAAGTTGATGGCAACATGGTTCGTACAGGGGCGTGGACTTGCACTGGGCTTCCTGATTGGCGCGCTGACGCTGGGGTCATCCATGCCGCATCTGGTGCGCGCAATGACCAGTGGGCTGGACTGGCGTGCGGTGGTCTGGGCAACATCGATCTCGGCTCTGGTCGCAGCCCTGATGTTCGCGACCCTGTTACATGAAGGCCCTCATCCTTTTGGCAAGGCCAGCTTCGACCCACGCAAAGCGTTGGCAGTCTTTTCCAACAGGCCGCTGCTTCTGGCCAATATCGGTTATTTCGGGCATATGTGGGAACTCTATGCCATGTGGGCGTGGATTGTGACCTTTGCCACTGCGGCCGAGGCGGGTCTGAATACCTTTCCTTTTGGATCAGCGTCCATGTTCAGCTTTATTGTCATCGCATCAGGTGTCCTGGGGTGCTTGTTGGGTGGCTGGCTGTCCGATCGCATAGGGCGCTGCCTGACCTGCGCAGGGATGATGCTGGTGTCGGCGGGTTGTGCAGCCCTGATCGGGCTGTTCTTTGATGGCCCCACGTTCATCCTCGGGCTTTTGGCTGTTGTCTGGGGAATTTCGGTGGTCGGTGACAGCGCCCAGTTTTCAGCAGCGGTGACAGAACTGGCCGACAGCGCATTTGTTGGCACCGCCCTGACATTGCAGATGGGGATCGGATTTGCGCTGACCGTGCTGGCCATCTGGGGCCTTCCTCTCTTTGCAGAGCTGATCGGCGGTTGGCAATGGGCCTTTCTCTTTTTGCTGCCGGGGCCGCTGGTTGGAGCATGGGCAATGCTGACTCTGCGTGCCCGCCCTGAAGCCAGAAATCTTGCCCAAGGCGCCCGTTAGGCGCAAAACGCCATGGCGTGCGTAAAGCCCTTTGCCAAACGCGGGACAAGATATGTGGGCACAGTCAAAGCCTGCCCTGCCGGATCAAGACCCCTGTCAGCAGAATCCCATGCAGGTCATTGCGACAGGGGTGGCAAAGCCCTGCCGCTGACATCCGGGCATTGAACATGGCCGTCGGTGCAACTGCTGCCTGTTCTGCCTATTGCGGGATTGTTTGATGTGACCCCATTTGCCGCCGCTTTTGCGGGGTACTGACGCCAATTGCAGCCACCGCAAGACGCACCGCAGCTTCCATCGCATCGATGACCACCACACGGTGTTTGCGGCACAAATACGGAACTATGTGAGAAACTTGGTATATCCGAGATCATTCATGGTTGCCCGACGGATAACGGACGGGTGAAACTCCCGGCCCGCAAGTTGGGTAGACCCTGGAAGGTGACAGAGGAAGACCTCGCCGTCTTCCTCGTCCGAGCCCGGTCTTCTTCCCACGGAAGACCGGATCTCGACCTCGGAATCGCAGAGGAAGTCGACAAGGACGGTCAGTAGAAAAAGGGATGTTGCATCCATGACCGTTCAAATCGCGCTCAAGCACTATCTGGAAACAACTGGAGAATCGATGCGTGCGCTGTCCCTGCGGGCAGGCCTCGGCTCCAAGGCAGTCTCCGACATCCTGTCGATCCCTGGATTGAAACCCCGGCACAAGACGTTGGTCGCCTTGTCAAAAGCGACCAACAAGGAACTGACGTCAGCCGCAGAGAGTGGTCCGCAGACCTATCAACAGCTTCTGGATGCGCTGAGTGCAGCAGGCAAAGGGACACTGACATCACGTGTGAAATGGTTGATGCGGAAAGCCGATTGGTTCGGCAACCGGCCTGTCTGCCGACATGATGTGATAGAGTTTTTTGACAGGCACAACGCAGCGAATTTGGGGCTGAGCAAGGGCAGC
>NZ_JARAMP010000059.1:0-5481 GCF_028802875.1 Seohaeicola sp. 4SK31
GGGCCAATGCGCCATGGCACATGCCAACTATTTGGGGAGCGCACGCGCCATGGCGCTTAGTGCCCCGCCACTGGCCTACTTTTGCGCCGCCACGTGGCCGGTTTTGTCTCCGCCGTTGACAACCAGTTCTTCCGAGACCGTTTCCTGCTCTACAATCAGATCAATCTCATAATGCTGTGATAATGCCGGAAGGAGCTCCGCACTATAAAAACTGATCCCACTACGTTCAGGCGGAAGCGGTGAAACAAAAGCCAAACGGGGTTTTTCAACAGATTGCTGCCTTCCCCTTTGCTTGACGTCATTTTCGGCAAGGCTGTCTTTGATGACTGCAAGAGTTCTGCGTGCCGATTTTTCCCAACTGAAACGTTGGGCCTGAACAGGCGCAAAATCCCGCAAAGACTGTCTGAAACTCTCGTCTGTCAAAACCTTTTCAATGACCCGCGCCATGTCTTGCGTTGAGTGCGGGTCAAACAGACTGTCGTTTCGTCCAATGACTTCAGGTATACTTGAAACATTCGCTCCTATGACTGCAGCACCGCATCGCATGGCTTCCAGGACAGGCAGTCCAAATCCTTCATACCAGCTTGGAAAAACAAAGGCTTTGCACATATTATAAAGTGAAACCAGCGTGTCGTCGCTAACATAGCCTGTCATGATGACAGCATCCCGCGGCAATCCTACAGAACCGGCTTGCTTGAGCAGTTTTTCTCTGTCTTCCGAATTTAACTTGCAAACAATTGCAAGCTGATGATCTGCTATAACCGATTTCGGCAGCGCCGCGTAGGCCGTGATCAATCCTTCAATGTTCTTCCGATGATCAATACCGCCAGTGTACATGAGGAAAGGTCGGGCTAGGCCAAATTCTCTCTCTAATTCCCTTAAATGCTCTGCACTCGGTTCATGACATGAAAAATAATCACTCACATCAGAGCTGATGTTTGTGACACATTCTTGTGGAAATGATAAGTAGTTGATTGCATCCTGAGCCGAGCAAGCAGAAATAGCCAGCAAGTGAGTGGCTTTTTGCAACTCTCCTATAATACTTTCATACCATGCTTTGGAATACGGATCCTCCAAATAAATTTCCGAGAAGATCAGCGGAATCAAATCATAGAGAATGACAAAAGTAGGGACGTCTCCGATCGTGGTGACGCAGTCATCATCAAGGCCTTCAAAAAGGCTGGTGATCAGAACAGCATCCGGGGCGCAGTCCTTGATTACGGCCTCACGAACCGCCACGGCGGCCCGTGCGTTGTCTTTGGGCGCAGAAAAGCCGGCAGGCACACAAGCAGACCAGACCCGCACTGAGGCATTTGGCCATTTTACCGTAAACTCGCGCCGAAGACGGTCGTTGTCGTCTCCGACCATGTCATTCATAAGCAGAATGAAATCATCTTCCGGAGAAATGCGCAGCATGGCCTCAATCAACGAACGAGAATATCTGCCGATACCTCGATTGGCGCTGCTACTCGATTGCAAACTCTGAATATCAATAACGATGCGCAACAGAAAAATTACTCCAAATGTGATACAGATGACCTAATTTTGGCAATACGCTGAGAAACGCGAATGGCGTTAGGGCTTAGCGCCATCAAAGACCCCTGATTGTGTTGGTAGAGCTTTTTCAACGGAATTGCACCAGGTAACTTTTGATAATCTTCACTCAACATCCAAACCTTAAAAATTTTCCGAGGTGATCCGTTCGTACGAAGAACCCACTTCTTAAAGATGCCACGAGGTTTACCGCTTTTATGAAAAAGAACGCGCCTTATCAGCTTCGAGGGTTCTCCAGATGGCTTCAAGAATATTGAAAACCACAGAGGTCGCTGAAATTCTTCGAATTCCTCCTTGGAAACTTTAGGCGAAACACGTTGGTTTTGTAAAAATGCTTGAAGTAACCCTATCTCCGCTGAAATATGATTACGCATCTCCGTCATGAATTCCTCTAATTTACTATTCCTGACGGCTTCCTCATGTAGCGCTGCCTCGGCCGCTATGGCACGCTGCTCCAATTGGACCTCAGAAATGCGTCGGAAGTCGTCAAACACATTTGGTGGAGAACGGAAAAACTCTGCAAGGACTGCGTGCTCTTCGGCAAGATAAAAGCGATTAAGCCCGTCAAACCATACGAACCTATAGTTCGCTTCTGTCAGCAAGGGATCCCACTCTTGATAGTTCTCTCGAGGGGTTTGTGGTATCGTCGCCTCAATCACGATGATCCATGGGCGATTATTTGCCCAATCGGCTCCGCGAACGACCTTTTGCTCAAGTCCTTCAACATCGATCTTGAGAAAGTGAACCGGTTGCCCCGGCGGGACATGCTCTCTCCAAATGTCTGCAAGTGTTGTAACCTGAACATCGAACACTGACGCCGCTCCAATTGTGTCTGCGGCGCGCTTTGCTTCAACTTGGTGCAGTGTAGATAAACCAGTTTCATCAATGTTGTGAAACTCTTGTGTGCCTTGAGTATCAGACACTGCCATTGCCAAATTTACGTCATGAGGTCGACGCCTGCAAAGCTGGAGGTGCATAGTTGGTAGAGGTTCGACATTTATACCCCTCCACCCCGCTTCATAGAACGATCTGGTGACGCTATCTGAATCGGGTGACCATGCCCCTACATCTATGTAGAAGCCCTTCTCGACGTGTTTCAATGCTCGCCACAGCATGACGTCTTCGTAGTTCTGAGCATGGGAAATGAAGGGCATGACTGAAGTGACCTGCTATGCCTAATGGTTTGAGAGATTTGCATGGCTGCTTAAAGTACACATTGTCAAGACTTTGACGCCTGTCCGTCGTCGAATGATTTGGAACAGGCGGCGTGATTTTGGTCAGGAGGGCTCCGGCTCTGTGGGTTAATATTATGCTGCTTGGCGCTGATGGATCAAGCGGCGGTTCTGGATGGTCTGTGTTTTGATCTTCTCCCTTTCTGCCAGGATTGCCAGGCCGCGCCCGAAGTAAACGTCGGCGGGTGTCAGGTTGCCGAGGCTTTCGTGATATCGGCGATGGTTGTAGTGCTCGATGAAGGCAGTGATCGCCACCTCGAGTTCACCCTCCAGGTAGTAATTTTCGAGCAGAATGCGGTTCTTGAGTGTCTGGTGCCAGCGCTCGATCTTGCCCTGCGTTTGGGGATGGTTGGGAGCCCCGCGCACGTGATCCATGCCGTTCTTCTCGAGGTATTTGGCGAGATCGCCCGCGATGTAACAGGGACCGTTATCGCTGAGCAGCCGCGGCTTGTGCAGCACGGTGACGCTGTCACATCCTGATGTGGCCAGGGCAATGTCGAGCGTCGCGCTGACATCGTCTGCCCCCATGTTGGTGCAGAGCTTCCAGCCCACGATGTAGCGCGAGAAGTCGTCCAGCACGGTGGATAGATAGAACCAGCCCCAGCCGATCACCTTGAGATAGGTAAAGTCGGTCTGCCACATCTGGTTCGGCCGGGTCGTCTTGTCCCTGAACTCGTCGGCGGCTTTGACGACGACATATGCGGGGCTGGTGATCAGGTCATAGGACTTGAGCAGTCGATAGACCGAAGCTTCTGACACAAAATACTTTTCCGTGTCGGTGAAGCGAACGGCCAGTTCCCGCGGAGACAAGTCCGGCTCGTTGAGCGCCAAATCTACAATCTGTTCACGCACAGGATCTGGGATACGGTTCCAGACCCTGGACGGCCGTGATGGGCGGTCTTCCAGCCCCTCCGGGCCATGCTCGACGTAGCGATCATACCAGCGGTAAAAGGTTGTGGGCGGAATGCCGATCTGGGCCAGGGTTCGGCGGACCGGAATGTGGGATTGCTCAACGATGCGAATGATCTCGAGCTTCTCGGATGCCGGGTATCTCATTCGCGGTCGCCCCCAACCCCGCTCGTGTTTTTTTTGAGGACTCTGTTCTCGAGGATAAGGTCGGCCACCACCTCCTTGAGGGCCAGAGACTCGGCGCGCATGTCCTTGACCTCCGTGCTGGTTGCTTGACGCGCCGTATCCCCGGCCAAGCGCTTCTTTCCCGCCTCGAGAAATTCCTTCGACCAGCTGTAATACAGGCTCTGGGCGACCCCCTCCCGGCGGCACAGCTCTGCGATGCTGTCTTCGCCGCGAAGGCCGGCCAGGACAATGCGGATCTTCTCTTCCGCGCTGTGAATCTTACGGGTTGCGCGGCGGATATCTTTGACGACCTTCTCGGCCTCGGCTTTCGGTGTCACGGGTTTCTTGCTCATCTTCGCTCCATGAAGGCTACGATGAGCCGGAAACCCTCCGTTCCGCAATATGCCGAAACTGTCCCATGGGTGCTGACGTCAGACATTTGACGCCTGCGGATGGACTTGTAGATACGCTAGCGGATTTCACAAGAACTGCTTGCTCAAACTTCTTTCTAAGCTGCTCCCCGGGAACGGACAGTGGCGGTAGCTACGATCTGACTTTTGATGGTCTGCAAGTTCGAGAAGATCAGAACATAGAGAAACGCATGAACCATGACGCAGGTTTCAAGGCCCGCGTGGCGCTGGGAACAGTGAAGGGCGAGCGAACAGGATCGGAACTGTGTGGCTTCTACGGCGTGCATCCGACGATGCTCCATCAGTGGAAGAAGGCATTGCTGGACGGGGTGGCAGATATCTTCGAGCGAGAGAGCAAGAAGGCCCCCAAGGTCGATGAAGATACGATGCGGGCGCTGCAGGCGAGGAGCGGGGAACTCGCTGTGGCTATCGATTTTCTCGTTTAGAAAGCTCAAGCCTTGGACCGCCAAGTAAGGGGCGGGAGGATCGACAAGAACCACCCGAGCATGTCTGTCGGGGCACAATTTCTCCTGCTGTCGATTTCGCGGTCGTTTGTCCTACTATGAACTGATGCGCGAGACGATCATGAACCTCGATCTCATAGTAGGAATGGACAAACAGTTCCTCGAAACCCCGTTTACGGCGTGCGGCAGATGACGTGGCAATTGCAGAACGAGGGCCATGTTGTGATCTACCAACGCATCCGGCGACTGATGCGGCTTATGTGCCTGATGGCAGTCTACATGTATCAGCCGAGCATGAAGGACCGGATGGCTGAGCTGGAGGGCGAGATGCAGAAGTTGAACGCGGTTTTCAACCACAGCCCCGAGCCGCCTGCCCTGCGGCTGCACCCGAGCCTGTCGGAGCTCTACCAGACCAAGATCCGCAACCTTGCCTCGGCTCTGCAGGACGCGGGCCTCAAGGTGGCGGCGACGGAAGCGCTGCGCGGTTTGGTGTCGGAGATCCGGATGGTGCCTGACGAGAACGCCCCGAACGGCCATCATATTGAACTGGCTGGGGAGTTGGCAGGCATTCTGGCGTTGGGGGCTGCGCAAACGACGAAGCCCGCGCATTTAGCACGGGCTGGGTCGCTAAAGTTGGTTGCGGGAGTAGGATTTGAACCTACGACCTTCAGGTTATGAGCCTGACGAGCTACCGGGCTGCTCCATCCCGCGCTGGTTTTTATGCGCTTTTTTTCATCGTTGAGAGAT
>NZ_JARAMP010000005.1:0-202836 GCF_028802875.1 Seohaeicola sp. 4SK31
GTTCAACGGCTGCTCGGGCATAAGAGCCTCCAGACGACGTTGAACTACTATGCAGAACTCGACGAAAACTTGGTGTTCGGCAATTGGCAAGATTGGATCGATGGAAAAAGGAAAGGTGCGAAACCATGACGAACGAACATCCCTCATCATCCGATAGCCGAGCGGGTGCGGGCAACGCCCATCTGTTATTTGTAGATCAGATCCGCTCGGGCGGGCCGTTGTCGGCGGTTCCGTCCGTCAAGGAATTGACCGAGCATCTCCGCCTGAGACAGGCAGAGGTTGGGGGCGTCGCTTGGGCGGAATTCGCATATTTGCAGAAGATCGCTGCGGAAGTCTGGGGACCAGAGAAGACAGCGCATTTTGCGCGTGTTCTTCGGGATGCGCGTGTGGCGGAAAAGGCCAAGGACGGCTGCCGATGGGAGAGGGCAGTCACCATGGTGTCGCGGCTACCAGCAGAATGGCAGGCGTCCCTCCTGGAGCACATAAGAATTTCAAGACTCGGCAAGGCTGTCCTGGGACGGACAATCTGGAGCTTCAGTCACACTCAATCTGTCATCAGCGCGTTGGCGCGCTGGCACGCCTATTGCACGGAGATGGGCATACCTCTCACGCCGACAGGCGGATCTCTTCATAGCTACGCCACCGATCTGACATCCCGGATCGCGGATCGCAAGCCAGTCAGTGACAGAACGGCTGCGGACTACCTGCAGCGGATCATGTCGGGCCTGGGCATCCTCGCCCAACGTCGGTTTGTTTTGTTAGGATGTGACTATGTGGTCATGGATTGGTCTGAGCGAGCCAAGAGCCAAGGTTCGCACACAAAAAGCGGCGCGCAGCTTGTAGGTGCGAGCCGGATCTACACGTTCGGGTTCGAGTTGATGCAAAAGGCGCGCAGTCGAAATATCCGCGGCCTTCATGCGGCAAAGGATTTTCGCAACGGCCTTCTGCTCGCCTTGGCAGTGGCGCTTCCGGAGCGGGCTCGGGCCCTCTCGATCCTCGAGTTTGACACCAACCTTTGGCAGGTAGGGAAGGAGAGCGTTCGGATAGTGCTCCCCGGCAGTGCGCTGAAACTGCCGGAGGCCCAGAAGCACATGACGTCAGTCACCTTCATCTTGGAGAACCCGTCCTTGGCCGCTGCCCTGATCGAGTATCGCACGACATACCGGCCGTTGTTCGATGATGGGAACTGCCTGTTTCCATCGATGCATGGCAAAACCGGCCCGATCACAGAAAGGCATCTTGGCCGCCTTGCCGGAGACCTCCTTGAGGCCGAGTTTGGCATTCGCATTTCGCTGCATCGGATCCGGGACAATGTGGCAACCGAAGCCAGCGAAGTCCTGCAAGGCGGCGGGCGTTCTGCAACAGTCCTGTTGCGCCACCGCGATCGAGCGGTCACCCAGCGCCACTACGACCACTCCGAGGGTATCCTGGCGGCGGTCCAGTTCGGTCAGAGTATCGACGCGCGGAGGACAAAGCAGCCGGATCTGGCGTTTTAATTCGCACCCGCGTGTCACCGCCCAACAGTGCTTATTTCCGTTATTTCCGCAGCGAGTTGAAAACGGGTCAAGTCCATCCCCACGGGGTGGAACCCGCCCATTCTCAACTTTTTCCGCAAGTCGCTTTAACTTCCGTCAATCGCTTTCGAATTTGTGCCATGGCTTTAACTGAGGAGACAGGATTGGTCCTGGGCTCATTTCCTATTGGTCAATTCAACATCAGTTCCTCAAGGAAACTCACCGTTCTGGTTTGATCGTTTTTCGGCAACGGTCAGCAAGATGTCGCTACAGTCAAAGCCATAGCGACCCACGCATCTAAGCGATCGGCCCAAAGCTGATAGTCAGCATGAACTCTTTGCGGCGGCGCAGCTTCCCCGAACTGGTCACTCAGAATTGTCGCAGCATTTTAGTGATGTGTCGTTAACGTAGGCAAAGCGGCGATTTACATGGCATAGCGAAACCGTTCTTTATCAAGCGTCTTGGCCCCGTTACACAGATAGAAGCTGATGGCATCCACGTTCCATCGTGGCGTCTGCCACTCTACCCGAAGTGTTGCCTCGCAGCGGATCATGATCCCGCTCCTCGCCCTTGCATGCATCGTCAGTCAGGGTTGCAGCCAGGGCGTTTGCAGAGCATTTTTACAAAAGGTAACTTAAAAGGCTATATCATTGATTAAGTTGCAACAACGCCCTCTATACGGTTTTCTCTCCGCTCCCTTTGGCAAGTCTGCCCGTGTTCTGGAATTGCAGGGGGATCTCATCCAGATTACCCGACGTGGCCAGACTGTCGCCATGCCCTTGCTGTCTATGCAAGGTGCACCGTCCTTACGAAAGGGCATGTTGGGGACAGCGGTGTCCGTGCGTTTGGGCGACCGGGACGATGCGGTGTTAAAGGGCGCAGGCCACCAGGATGCCCATGCATTTTCGACACAGGTCACAGCCGCATGGACCCGTGTCAACCTTGCCGCCCTTGAGACTGAAGCGGCACGGCTGGAAAGGATACTTGCCGATGTCTTGTCGCTTTCGGCACCCTCCCGTTATCCCGCCGCGTGTCAGATTGCGCCATTGCTGGATGACGCCCGCGATCTGGATGCATCGCTTCTGTCAAAGCTGAATGCCGACGCTATCGGCCCCGTGGTCGTGGCCCGCATAGCCCCCGTTCGACAATTTGCAGCCGATCCACGAACGGCAAGGGCCAATGCCATTGCCGCCTTTGTCACCACCGAATTGGAGCGCTGGAAAGTTTTCTTTGACAGGATTGAGAGTAAGCCACTGACACCAGAGCAGCGGCTTTCGGTTGTGGTGGATGAGGATGCGACACTTGTGTTTGCCGGGGCGGGGTCGGGCAAGACCAGCGTCATTACCGCAAAGGCCGCTTATCTCGTCAAATCAGGCATCCGTCAGCCCGAGGAAATCCTGCTGCTGGCTTTTGCAAAAAATGCGGCAGAGGAAATGTCGGAACGAGTTGAGGCACGATCGGGCGTGCCCCTCGTTGCCCGAACTTTTCACGCCATTGCCTATGACATCATCGGGATTGTCGAAGGTTCAAAGCCCGCACTGGCCGATCACGCCACCGACGACTTGGCCTTCACGAACCTGATCAAGCAAATTCTCAAAGAACTGGTTCACAGCCTGTCCGAGGTGTCAAATGCCATCATACGCTTCTTTGCGCATTTCTTTGTCGAGCCGAAAACGGAATGGGATTTCAAGACCAAGCATGACTTTTACACCCACATGGAGGCGCAAGACCTGCGGACGCTGCAAGGTGAAAAGGTCAAAAGCTACGAAGAGCTGCAGATTGCCAATTGGCTTTATGAAAACGGCGTCGAATACGAGTATGAACCGAACTATAAGCATAAGGTCGCGGAAACTGGCAGGCGGGATTACCAGCCCGATTTTCGCCTGACGGAAAGCGGGATTTATATCGAACATTTCGGGGTGCGACGGGAAAAGACCGCCAGCGGCGAACGCTTGGTCACCGCACCCTTTGTGAACCGCGACGAATATCTGGCGGGCATGGATTGGAAACGGCGAATCCATGCGGAGCATCAAACCACTTTGATCGAAACCTACAGCTATGAACGGCAGGAGGGGCGATTGCTGATCAGCCTTGCCGAAAAGCTGGCCCCGCATGTCACCCTCAAACCCCGCCCCGTCTATACGATCTACGACCGGATCGTTGAGTTGAAACAGGTCGATGACTTTTCCAAACTGCTCGGAACCTTCCTGCGCAAATTCAAAAGCGGTGGTTACAGCTTGCAGGATTGCGAGACCAAATCCGACAAGATGAAGTTGGGCAAACGGGCACGGGCTTTCCTTGACGTTTTCGTCCCAGTTTTTGCGGAGTATCAAAAGCGTCTCGATGGCCGGATCGATTTTGAGGATATGATCCTGCGGGCCGCCCGCTATGCCGAGACTGGACGCTATGTCAGCCCGTTCCGCCATATCTTGGTCGATGAATTTCAGGACATATCGCAAAGTCGGGCACGGCTGGTGAAAGCACTAAAGTCCCAGCATTCCGATGTCCGCATCTTTGCGGTGGGTGACGACTGGCAATCCATCTTCCGCTTCGCAGGATCAGACATCCACCTGATGCGCCATTTCGGGCCGGAATTCGGCGGCAATTTCGATGGCGAAGCGGGCGTGCATCGGGCCGTTGATCTTGGCCGCACCTTCCGCTCTGTCGATCAGATCGCCTTTGCCGCCCGCACCTTTGTGCTGCGCAACCCCGCTCAGATCGACAAGCAGATCGTCCCAGCCGGCACCGCAAAGGAACTTGCGATCAGGGTCGTGACCGTGGCCAAAGGCGAGGATGAGGCGAAATTGTCCGAAGCGCTGAACGCCCTGTCAGCTACCAAGCCGTCAGGGGCAAATCCCACAACAGTGCTGCTCCTTGGCCGATATCGATTTATCGAGCCTGACATGCAAGTTCTGAGGCTGCGTCACCCAAGCTTGAAGATCACATTCAAAACCATCCATGCCTCAAAGGGGCTGGAGGCCGATCACGTGATCCTGCTCAATGCCGACAGTGGCCGCATGGGCTTCGCGAACGCTGCGTTCCGTATGCTGCCGGCACCAGCAAGGAATACCGGCCTGCTGTCTTTCGAAATCGAAGACCGGGGCGGCTACTTCGTTGCGCTCAAAACAATCGGCACCGTGATCTCCGTCGCACCGCTCTGCGAGGACTGCCAGTCAGAGCTCATAGAGCATGTGGAAAGGACGCTCCTGGTGCTGCTTGAGCAAGTCGACAAGCTTTTGGCGCGCAAGTAACTTTATCCCCCGGATAGCGCAGGCCATCCGGGGGATATCCGTCAGCTGCCGAGGTCTTTAGCTTTTGCCGCTGTAGCAATACTTTTTTGAAAACTGATATTTTTATCGTTATTTTTCATTACTTTGAATGATTTTCGCAAAAAATTTGGGAAATTCGCCGTTTTCTCTTTTCCGCTTTGCATCAGCAGTCCCATATTCCTTGTATGATCGCAGATGACCGATACGAGGTTTGACACCGATCTGATTTGAACGGACTCTATCACCCGATAGCAAGTATGAGTAGATCCAAGTCAGCCAGAAATTTTTCGGCATTTGGCTTTTTGTGTCTGAGTGAAGAGACCCATATCCTTTCAAGACGAGCAGGTGTCATCTGCATCCCCGATGAACCCGTGCCGATAATACCCACGCGCTTGCCATCGTAGCTGATCTCGTGACGCGGCCACTGGGCACTGACGATCACCTCGCCTTTGAAGCTGTCCTGTCCGGGGTAGTCGGGCATCTTTGGGGCCGACAACTGTCCAAGGCAAAGAAGCAGCACACGCGCCGACCACTGCGATCCGTCTTGTGTTGTAACAGTCCAGCGGGCAGCGCCCTCGTCATAGGCGGCCTCAGTAACCCGCGTGTTCAGGATGACATTGCGGCGCAGGTCGAAGCGGTCGGCCACATGGTTGATGTAACGCAGGATCTCCGGCTGGGTCGGATACCGCTCTGTCCAGCGCCATTCCTGCTCCAACTCGGGCGAGAAACTGTAGGAATAGTCATAGCTTTCCACATCGCAACGAGCACCGGGATAGCGGTTGTGGTTCCAGACGCCACCGATCTCGTTCGAAGCTTCCAGAACAACCGTCTCGAAACCCGCCTTCCGCATGGAATAAAGCGCCCGCAATCCGGCCAGACCAGCTCCTACGACAAGGGTGTCAATGTGTTTCAAGACTGGCCTCCTCCCCAGAAGACATGGGCTGCGACTCTTCAACCCGTCTGGCAATCACAAAAACATACTCATCAGTAGCTTTCAAGAACTATCTGAAAAAAATCTATCTGGTTGCCCTGATGATCGGGCGCATAGGCAAACACCGCGCCGTAGGGCGCGTTGGCAAGCGATTGACAGGATTAGGAAAGGGCGGAGGTTAGATCAAAGACCCAGCATCCCGGCTCAAGCCGCGTCAGCAGCGCTCCGACCATCGCGGACCAGATTCAGGATCACAGGGGTCATCCGGTCGGCGATCTGCGCCACCGATAGCGTGCCTGCCGGATTGAACCAGAAGGTCGCCCAGCTGACCGCGCCCACAATCGCAAAAGCCGACACGCGCGGGTCACTGACCTGAATATCGCCTGCCTCCTTGCCCGCCGCCAGCAACGACTCCACGCGCGACATAAACCGCTGCCGCAGCTCGGCCAGACGCTCCGCATCGGCCGGTTCGAGGTTTTTTTCCTCGCGTATATTGATCGCAATACTTTTTTGACGCCGCAGGATCGCGGTCACATAGCGGGGCACGAACAGTCTCAAGCCCTCGGCCGGAGGCAGATCCTGAGCAAGGACATACTCGATCTGTTCCAACGCGCCATGCACACCAAGGCTGCATATCTCTGTCAAAAGAGCGGATTTCGACCCGAAATTGGCGTAGATGAACGGCTTGGTTACACCCAGAACTTCTGCAACATCGTCCAGTGTCGTATTGGTATAGCCCTTGTCGTAGAACAGGTCCGTCGCCGCATCCAGCGTGCGCTGTCGTTTCAGCGCCGCAACCTCCTCGCGGATTTTCAAACGGTCTTCACGCGGCTTTGCCATCTTTCATGCTTCCGTCTACGGGCCTGACGCGGCCGGGTGTAGTTCTGGTGTGACTTGCCGCATCCGTTCAAAACCCAGAAGCGGCATCTTTCAATTCTTGTAAGGTTTAGCTACTTATGAGTAGATTTCAATACCTGCTTTGGGAAAGGTCCGAAATGCCCGTTGATCCCTGTTTTGCCGATCTGATCGCAGACCCACGCAACACAGTGCGTCAGCCACCTGAGCATGTGCCTATAGAAAAGGTCAGGCAGGTGGCTGACCGAGCCATGGCGCAGATGGCGGCACCCGACCTGGCAACTATCGTGAACTGTATGGTATCAGAAACAGATCGCGACATCCCGATCCGTCTTTACCGCCCGATGGTTGAGGGCTTTCTGCCCATCATCCTGTTCTGCCACGGGGGCGGCTGGGTGTGGGGCAGCCTCGACACCCATGACGGACTCTGCCGCAACCTTGCCGCACGGACCGGCGCAACTGTGGTCAGCGTCGGCTATCGCTTGTCACCCGAGACCACCTTTCCCGGTGCCGCCGAGGATGTGTTGGTCGTTCTGAACCATCTGCGACAGCAGGCCGCGACAATGCAGATCGACCCGGACCGCATTGCGCTGTGTGGCGACAGCGCAGGCGGCCATATCGTTGTCACCGCGACCCTGAAGGCAATGCGGGCGGGCGTGCCGATCCGGCATCTGGGGCTGTTCTATCCCGCACTCGATCCGGCATGCGACAGTGATAGTTTCCACGAATTTGCCGAGGGTCCGGTTCTTACAAAAGATGCCATGACATGGTTCTGGTCCTGCTATCTGGGCAAGGCCGGCGCGGAGACTCCGGGCTTCATCAACCCGATGCAGGTCGATCTGTCCGGTTTCCCCGCCACCACGATCATGGCTGCGGAATGCGACGTGCTTCGCGACGAGGCCCGCGCCTTTGCGGAAAGGCTTATTCATGTCCAGCCCGATGTTGTTTTTCGGACATGTCCAGGGATGATCCACGGGTTTCTGTCACTTACTGTTCAATCCCAGACCATCGAGGGCTCCATGGACGAAATGAGCCGAAGGATAGCACGCTCTCTGAAGGCTTGAAGAGGGGGGGCCATCTCAGAGTGCTGGCTCGCAAAAAGTTGCAGTAGCACGTCTTACGCAGAAGCGGAAATCTGAACCCTTTTCAGCAAATAGCCAACATGCTGCTGCGAGCACGAACGGCCGGTTCGGTGACGCTGTGCCGTAACATTTCGCTGTGCCTGAACGGCCGCAATGAGCCGATCATGACGATCAGGCGACCTCTCCTTAACGCGCGGAACGTAGACTAACGTGGTGCTGCAATTCATCTGCAGTATGGGTTCCTGTCTATCCTTTTCTATTTGACGGAGGAGATCTCCGCTGCATGCTGTTACCGCTTCGGGATCGTGATGGGTTGTCCCAAACGCGCCTGAGTTGCGATCCGGAACGGGGCGTTGGGTGCGCCATAGCCGTCGTGGCGATCTCTGCGCTGCACAATCTCGAAGCACAGGCCGTCGCCGAAGGGGCGACTGTAGAGTTGGAAGAACTGCCCGGTGTCGTCCTGATCGAACAGGATGTTGCCGGCCTTGAGGCGGGCCAGAAGGTCGGGCGGCAGATCATAGCGCGCGTCCAGATCGTCATAGTAGATGGCGCCGATGGGCAGCACGGCAAAGCCGTTCTCCGACAGCGTGAGGTTGAACGAACAGAAAGACAGACAGTCAGCTCAGATGGCATTCGGAGCCTGACATGAGGAATCTTCGTTCGCCGATTTCCGCGTCAGACCGGTCGAACCCCTCTCCGAGAGACAACCTCTTGGAGTCTTACATGCCACATCCGACACTTGCTGAACTAAACGACGCCATCGCATACGTCGCGGAGATGATCACAGGGCGCCCAGACGGCGACACCTACCTACCCATCTTCGAGCGGCTCGAAGAAGAGATCAAAGCCCACGCCGCGAAAGAGAGCACTATCGAGAGGGCAAAGCGAATAGCGCGGGAGACGACAGAGCGCGCTGCGGCTTGAGTTCAATAAGACGGTGATAGTGCAGTCGCTCTTCAAGTGTCAGACTATCACCGTAAACTTCCCGGCCCCGGATCTTCTTACGGCTATGACCCATCAGTTGAGCGACGTGCTCGTTCTTGACATTCGCTTTGTCGAGACGCTTGTCGAACGAGTGTCGAAGACCGCCGATCGTGATGCCTTCTGGCAGGATGTCGTTCTCGCGCAGAAATGCGTTTGCGGCGGCGGAGAAGGTGCCTTTACCTCGGTATCTGGGGAAACCTTCAGGATGACGGCGCATTGCTTCGAGAGCAACGCCGGTCAGCGGTATCAACCGCTTGCTGGCTGCGTTCTTGATCTCGCGCGCAAATGAACCCTTCTCGCGCTTGATGTCCAAGTGCGGGATCGGAGCATCAAGATGGATTGCGTGCGGCGGGATGTCAGTGATCTCGGATTGCCGACCACCAGTTTCGATCAGAACGAGAATGATGTCTCGCACCTCATCGTTCGTTCCGTTCAGCGCACCAGGCTGTATGAGCTTCAACAGAACATCATGCGGGACTTCGAGCTTCTGACCGTCTTCGTCAAGCCGCGCCATCCCGTCGCCGAGCGTTCTGAACGGAGATGGCGGAATATCAATGACATCGTATCCCTGGCTCTTGTGATACTTGTTCCAAAGCAGGTTCAGGTTCTGCAGCTCTTTCTGAGCGCTCTCACCCTTCATATCGCCTTCAAGGACGCGATCTTGCAGTGCATCGCGCAATGAGACAGCGTCAGCGCGCGTGATCTCAGACAAGATCGGATCCCCGCCCAGGAGTTCCTTGACCTTTGACGCAGGCCGAGTCCAGCGTGCTTTCCAGACTTTTTGCTGCTTCTCGTTCTTGTCTCGGACTTCGAGCGGAAACCGTTCTGCCATGCCCTCCGCAGCCGACATCAGCGTTTCTTTCGGACGCTCATAGCCGCCAATTAGAGCGGCTGCCTCAAGGCTTGTGGGAGCGTCGCCAGCATCTTTCAGAGACTTGATGCGCGACACAATCTCCGCCGATTTGTCATCCGCGGTCGCGAGTTCCTGGGCAGTGCGGTATGTGAAGCCCCGGGCCGCTGTCATCGCTGCGATGGCCTGATAGTGGCTCATCTTCGTAACAGATTTCCCGGGCGCAGCAGTTAGCTCGGCCCGGATTTCCGCCGCAGAAAGCTTCTCATCGAGTTCGGCCAGGATCATGCGCTCGACTACGGCCGCCCTCGACTTTGCTTCACGCTCGTCGCCTGTCTTCAGCGATCGGTGGATCTCTGTCGGCGGCTTGTCATCTGCGGCCCATATCGCGGCATAGCGTGCCGGGATCCGCATCCGCAGATGGTATGTTCCCTTTCGCTTGTTGAGTCCTGCCACGGTTTCCGCTCCTGATGCAGGATGCAGGATAGCGTGGGGCAGGGCGGTGGGCAACGTCATGGTTGTTCGTCCTGAGGTGCAAGGTCGGCGTCATCAGGCTTCACTGGTGGGACCTGGGCTGCAAAACGCTCGACGACACCGCGCAGCTGTTCGAGCTGCTCGGTGAGTTCGTCGCGGGTCATTTCGTCGGTGGGTTTCCAGGGCATGATGTCTGACCTCCCTCAATTAGCTCACAGAAAAACTGTTAGGACTTGGTCACCAGCACGATCTGCATACTCTGTAGTCGTCAATCCGAGTTCTGCCGCCATGTATTCGACGAATGGTGTGCTGACTGCGACGGGAGTGGGCTTTGCTGGCTCTGGCTGGCTGCTGTAGTGACCTTCGGCGGCGCCTACGCGGTTCTGGCCTATGTCGCTCAGGAGGCGGTGCAGAACTTCGGCTGGCTCGCTCCGGGCGAGATGCTGGACGGTCTGGGTATGGCGGAGACCACCCCGGGCCCGTTGATCATGGTGACACAGTTCGTGGGCTTCATGGGCGCCTTCCGCGAGGCAAGCGGCCTGTCGCCTCTGATGGCAGCAACGTTTGGTGGGCTTTTGACGACATGGGTGACATTCACGCCTTGCTTCCTGTGGATTTTCCTTGGGGCACCGTTCATCGAGCGTCTGCGCGACAACGCGGTGCTGAGCGGCGCGTTGACGGCCATCACCGCAGCCGTAGTGGGCGTCATCCTGAACCTTGCCGTCTGGTTCGGGATGCATGTAATCTTCGATGAAGTGACGACCGTGACAGGTATTGGCCTCAACATCGAGGTGCCTGTGCTGGCTTCTGTCAATCTTCCGGCGCTGGTTTTGGTGCTGGCGGCGGCGGTCGCGGTGTTTCGTTTCGGGTTCGGCCCAGTGTCCGTTCTTGCCGGATGCGCCGTCACCGGCGTCGCGTTGAGTGCCATGAGTATAGCGTAGCTTTTCGCTCACAGGTAGCCGCTTTGAACTCAGTAGCTTTGTTTCAATTCGCTATAACTGCCGCGCAGTTGAAGGGTCACGGAGATACTCTTCTGTCGCGGTTCCTACAGAACCAGTCGTGCTCGCCTGTGAAGAGGGCAGCAATGCTGCCCTCTTCAGCGGTCTCGCCCCGGTCATGGGCGTGCGATTGACTTGGGTTCGGTAATGCCGGTCAGCTTTTACCGTTTGCAAATTGACAGCACTTTACCCTGACTTTCTTGTGAGCTTAGGCGTCCTGTTTCGGCATCGTTCCAACTGTCACATTAACAAGCTTTTCAGACCCTTTGCGAAATATCCGAACAGGCACAACCGCTTCAGGATTTGCTGCCGCCACAGCACTGGTGAGATCTCGAAGGTCTGAAATCTCAGTTTCATTGAAGGACAAGATGATATCTCCCTGCTCCAATCCTGCTGCCTCGGCAGGGCCTTCTGCATTTACCTTTTCAATGATGGCGCCCTTGGGTTGATCGAAACCAAGCAACTGGGCGATTTCCTCCGGCATGGGTTTAATCTGAACACCAAGCCAGCCGCGGGTGATCATGCCGTCATCTGATAGATCCGTTACGATACGCTGCACCAACTCAGAAGGCACAGCGAACCCGATACCGACTGACCCGCCGTCCGGCGAGTAGATGGCGGTGTTCATGCCAATGACCTCTCCCGCGTTATTAAACAGCGGCCCACCCGAATTGCCTCGGTTAATAGCAGCATCCGTTTGGATGTAATCGTCATACGGGCCCGAGTTGATGTTGCGCGACAGAGCGGAGATGATGCCAGATGTAACTGTGCCGCCTAATCCGAAGGGGTTGCCCACGGCAACGACTTCATCGCCGGCCCGCATCGCGTCAGAATTGCCGAAAACAACGAACGGCAGGTTTTCTTCGGTTTTCAGCTGAAGCAACGCGACATCAGTCAAAGGGTCGCTACCGATTACATCCGCATCAAAGGTGCGGCCGTCCGCCAACTTGACTGACACAGTGTCAGCCCCTTCGACGACATGGTTGTTTGTCACAACCTTACCATCTTCGGAAATAATGAACCCCGATCCGAGACCTTGACGCGGCGGCTGCGATTGCCCCGGCGGCATCATCTGCTCAAACTGACGTCGAAGCGCGTCAGGAATACCTTGGGGCAATTGGTCAGACAAGTTAATCGGCTGAGCCTTTGCGGTGACCTCGATAAAGACGACAGCAGGTGCAACTGTCTCTACCAGATCCGCATAGCCTCCGGCCGGCACCGCCAGAGCCGGAGTGACGGTAGCAAGGTTGACGCCTGTCGCGCTCAGCACGGCAATGAGTGCAGCTGAGCTTACGAAACGGCGGTAAAGGGGGGTGGATGTCATCGTTGAACTCTCCATTGTTTTGTATGCAACGACATCGATATGCGACGCTTGTTTCACACCCACATGTGACCACCTATACAAATATTTTAACATGCCCGAAGGACTTGCTCTTGGACCAATGAGTGTTGATCTAAAGACCATGGCATTGAAATGGCATCGAATGATGCAGTGGGGATGAGATGAAGCTGCTTGTGGTCGAAGACGATGAAACGACAGGCGCCTACATCGCGCGTGGCTTGCGCGAAGAAGGGCAGAGCGTTGATTTGGTCGCCGATGGGCGCGAGGCTCTGGTCCAGGCTACAACCCGCAAATACGATGTGCTCATCATAGACCGTATGTTGCCGGAGATAGACGGAATGACGCTGGTAAAGACCCTCCGCGCAGCGGGCAACTGCACCCCTGTGCTGTTCCTGACCTCCCTCGGTAGTGTTGAAGATCGGATCAACGGGCTGAACGCAGGTGGTGACGACTATCTTGTGAAGCCCTTTGCCTTTGGCGAATTGTCGGCACGGGTTACGGCCCTGGCTCGCCGTCCGCCGGCGGTCGAACAGGACACCGTGTTGCGCGCCGGACCGCTTGAGATGGATCTAATCGCTCGCAAGGTGACTCGAGAAGGACAGGAGATCGACCTTTTGCCGCGCGAGTTCGCCATTCTGGAATTCCTGATCCGACGAAAGGGGCGGGTCCAGACGCGGACCATGCTGCTGGAATCGATCTGGGATATATCGTTTGATCCGGGCACCAATGTGGTCGAAACTCATATCAGCCGATTGCGTGCAAAAGTAGACAGACCGTTCGACAGCGAAATTATCAAAACAGTCCGCGGTGCCGGGTATCGGATAGACGCATGACACTGCCTCGCTTTGTCTTGCTTCGGTCCATGCCACTGCGGTTGGCGAGTGTGTTGGTGCTCGTGTTCTCTCTCGTGTCGCTCCTGGGGCTATGGGCCAGCTACGTTTATACTCAAGCGTCTTTTGAACAAATCCTGCGTGCCGACCTAACCCAAGACATGGCGGGATTTCGTGCTGCTCCTTCAACCTCAGCGCTGGCTGGATTGGTCGAAGCTGAAGCCCAGAGCACGGACCCCGAACGCGTCGTGCTGAGTTACTTCGCACCGAATGGTCAGCATTTTGGCAATGCCTTCATTGCGCGAGATGCTGATGGCTACCGGATTATATCTGAGTTGCCTGGCAATCCCGAGATTTCAGGTCGGTATCTCGCTTTAACGTCAACCCTCCGTGGTGGGCAGCTTACTATTGCGCGCAGTCGGGCCCAAATCGACGCGTTGCGCGACGTTTTCATGAACATCTTGGGTCTCTCGCTGGTTCCGACTATCTTGATCGCGCTGTCCGGCGGAATTGTGTTGGCTCAACGCGGTGCGCGCCATGTGGATGCTATCAACGGGACTTTAGAACAACTCACATCAGGGAAACTGCAAGCCCGCGTGGGGCACGTGAAAGATTGGTCGGACGATCTTGCCAGTATTGCGGGCAAGGTCGACAAGATGGCCCGTTCGCAAGAAGAGACTGTTGAAAGCTTACGGCAAGTATCGTCCGACATCGCGCATGATCTCAAAACCCCGATCCAGCGCGTTGCGGTCCATCTTGAAGAACTGAGTAAAAGCAATGACCTGACTATTTCTGGCCGCATGCAACTTGATAGTGCACTGCTGGAAATGGATAGGATCGTTTCGATCTTTCACTCGCTGTTGCAGCTTGCACAGATCGAAAGCGGCTCTCCACGAGAGCGGTTTGGTGCTGTAGACTTGGGTGCCCTTTGTGAGACGATGTGTGACGTATACGAGCCTTCGGCGGCAGAAAATGGACAATCACTAATCTGCGTTCTTCCCGACGAGCCTGTTAGACTCGTGATGGGCGATCGAAACCTACTTGGGCAGATCCTTGCGAACCTGATTGAGAATTCAATAAATCATACAGGACCTGACATCCAGATCACCGTTGCTTTGTCCCAAACACAGGATCATCTGGAGCTTTCTGTCACCGATTCTGGCCCTGGAATTCCCGAAAGCGAAAGGGAAAAGGTTCTGCGCCGGCTCTATCGACTCGACCGCAGCCGCAAAACGCCGGGTAACGGTCTTGGATTGAGCATGGTTGCAAGCATTGCGCGGGTGCACGGTGCATTTCTGAAATTGTCTGACGCGGGGCCTGGTCTTCGCGTTGCGATCAGCTTTCCCAGCGCAGCAACACCCCCCTAAACACAGAAGGCAAGATTGTGCAAAAGGCTTAAACTGCGACAAGCTTTTTAATTATTTTAGAAAGGCTTACCAGCAGCACAAGTGCTTTCTCGACATCAAAGGGAAGAGAAAGTCATCTTGTTGGCCACCACGGATGGTGGGCGTGGTGTGCGACCATTCTTCGATGATTATTTTGATTCAGCTGTCAGGTGCGTGCGGAGTAAGCCTCCGGGGGCGGCCGTCTGAACTTGTGTTCGCTCCGATGGTAATCCTCTTCAATTCGGTTGCGGCTTTCCAATGCCAAGGGAGCAATTCATGCACCCGTGACATCGGCATGTCCGGCAGACGTGCGAGCACATCGGCCAGCCATGCCTGCGGATCGATGTCATTCATCTTTGCCGTGACGATGATGATATGTGCTTGCTCGCTTGTTGAGACTTGCCACGGTTTCCGCTCCTGATGTCGACGGTAGGATAGCGTGGGGCAGGGTGGTCGGCAACGTCATGCACTTCTCCTCCTGGCGATCGGCCCGCCCTTTTGTGTGTTTCGCCGATACAGAGTATCTACTCCCCAGCATCAGATATCCAAAAATGCGCTACACAAAACGATACACACATTGCTACACATTGCTTGAGCCGCAGATTTGATAGAGCCATATAAATAAGTGGTTTAGCGCGTATGATGCCCGCGGTTGGATTCCGCCCCCGGGCACCACTTAAAACCCTGAACATGTCCAGTTTGCCACCTGTGGGTGATGGTCGGTAAGCGCGCTGTGCGGGCGTGCGGGCGTTGCGGAGGTTTGGCGTCGCGTGTGGCCAGAAGGCCACCGGATTCCGGTTGTGGCGGGCTGGTTGCGGTCAGGATCGCCGGATCATGAGAAAATGCTTTCGCTTTCCCGGGTATCCGGTTTAATCTGGTGTCGTGTTTGGTTGTGTTCACGGCTCTGCCGTGCAGATGGGTAAGAGTATATGGCACACAGGATTTCATGTATAGCACTGGCCGCGGTTGCGGTGATGGGGGCGGGTGTGGCCGCCCAGGCGCAGACCGTGGGGACTGCGGGCGTGCCTACGGGCTTTGGGCTGGCAGGCGGCGTTCTGGCGCTTTCCGCGTCGGGGTCTTACGGGCCAGAGCGCAACCCACCTGCCGATACGACGCGCTATGACGGGTCGGGATCGGTCCTTGTGGGGTTCGGCGATCCGGTCGCCGGGCTGGGCGTGCAGGGTGGGATCAACCTCACCTCATTCCGCGATTTCGGTGAATCGGGCTATCTGTCGCTGGGCGTGCACAAGATGTTCCAGACCAGCGAGGCGGGGGTGTATTCCGTCGCGCTGAATGTCAGTCATCTGGAGCCCTGGGGCGATGCCGACCGGCTGGATCCGGGTGTGTCACTGGTCGGCAGCTATCTGACGTCGTTCGGTGAGCGGCTGGCCATGGTCTCTCTGGGGGCGGCGACCGATACCAACGATGCCCGCGATGTCGAGGCCGTGTTCGGTTTTGGGGTCGGCCTGACCGATACGCTTGGGGTCAGTCTGGGGCAAGTGGGCGAGCGCACGGTGGTCGGTCTGACCGTCGCGCCGGCGATGCTGGGCGGAAATTCCCTCTCGGTGTCGGTCAATCACAACCATGACACCGGGGACAATATGCTTGTGGTCGATCTTGGCCGCGCATTCAGCTTAGGAAGGAAATGAGGTATTTCATGAAAAACGTTCTCATACTCGCCGCCGCAACACTTGGCTTTGCGACGGCAGGCCATGCCGGCTCTGATCCTGTCGTGCCGGGTGTGCCTGTGGTCATCACGACCTCAATCACGATCCCAACCGTAACGAGCGAAGTCGGTGTCCCCATTGGCGGCCGTATACCGGTCTTCTTCGTCGTGACCCCGCCTGTGACGCCGGGCGGCCAGTTCACCTTCCGACTGGTTTCGAACTGAACTTTCTGATGGCGCGTGGGACCGGCATGCGGCCGGTCCCCGCTATCTGACTGGCCGCGTTGTCTTGGGCGCGTCCGGCCAATCCGTCCGGGCGGGACCTCGCCGGACCAACCCTTATTCTGATTTCCCCCATTGGTCACTGCCCACCCACAATCGGGCTTGAAACCATCGCTGGCGATCCGCTGCATGACAAAGGCAGCGACGCGGGCGTCATCTTCGCTCTTGTCTCGATCCTCGAATCTACCTATCGTTAGGTAGAAAATGGGGGAGACTCGCATGGGACAGGCGCGGACGACCGGACTGCGTGGGATGGCTGAGGCCGTGACGCGGCCCGATCAGATCCTTGATATCGCGGCGGGGCAGTTCCGCACCAAAGGCTATGCGGCGGTCTCGATGCGCGATATCGCCACCGAAGCCGGGATGCGGACGCCCAGCCTTTACTACCATTTCCCGTCGAAGGACGATCTGGTCATGGCGGTGATGGACCGGGGCATCGTCGTGGTGCGCGAGGCGGTCATGGCGGCGCTGGACGACCTGCCACCGGACGCGGCGACGGTCACGCGGCTGGATACGGCCATGCGGGCCCATCTGCGCGCCTTGCACGGGGCCAGCGATTACACCTCGGCCAATGTGCGGATTTTCGGCCAACTGCCCGAAGCGTTGCGCCGTGCCAACATGCCCGAACGGCGGGCCTATCAGGCGATCTGGTCGGCCCTGCTGGCGCCGACCTGTGCCGCCGATCCTGCGGTGCTGCCCATGCGGGTGGCCTTTGTCATCGGGGCGCTGAATGCCACGCTGGAATGGGTCGATCCGGCGCGGATCGACATTGAGGCGCTGGCGGATCAGGTGACGCAGGTTCTGCGGCATGGTGTGCTGGGCGAGGGGGCGGCATGAGTTTTCGCAGCGCGATTCGACCCGATGAGGCCGGTTTTGCCAGTAACCGGGCGGCCTATGACGCGATGGCAGACCTGCTGCGCGCACGTCTGGCGCAGGTGACCCAAGGCGGCAGCGCGGCGCATGTGGCGCGGCATCTGGCGCGGGGCAAGCTTCTGGTGCGCGACCGCATCGACCGGCTGTGCGATCCGGGCACGGCCTTTCTGGAACTTTCGTCGCTGGCCGCCTGGGATCAGTATGACAACGAGGTGCCGGGCGCGGGGATCGTGACGGGGCTGGGCATCGTGCAGGGGCGGCCCGTGGCGATCATCGCGAATGACGCTACCGTCAAGGGCGGCAGTTTCTTTCACGAGACGGTCAAGAAACATGCCCGCGCGCAGGAGATTGCCGCGAATCTGCGTCTGCCCTGTCTCTATCTGGTGGATTGCGGCGGGGCTTATCTGCCCGAACAGGACCGGGTTTTTCCGGACCGCGACCATTTCGGCAATGCGTTCTGGCGGCAGTGCCGGATGTCGGCCTCGGGCCTTGCGCAGATCGCGTTGGTCTTTGGGGGCTGCACGGCGGGCGGGGCCTATATCCCGGCGCTGGCTGATCAGGTGATCATGGTCGAAGGGCAGGCGCGTATCCATCTGGGCGGCCCCTCCATCGTCAAGGTGGCGGTGAACGAGGATGTGGACGGCGAGACGCTGGGCGGTGCGCTGATGCACACGACCGTGTCGGGTGTTTCGGACCACCGGGTGCAGACCGAGGCCGAGGGATTGGCGTTGCTGCGCCGGCTGGTGGCCGAACTGCCGAATCCGCGGGCTGGCTGGCAGGCCCCCGGCTTGCCCGTGCCCCCCGCTTTGGACGCGTCCGACATCCCCGGCATCATCAGCGCCGATCCCAAGCGCCCCTATGACGCGCGCGAGATCATGGCGCGGTTGGTTGACGCCTCGGACCTGTCCGAGTTCAAGCCTGAATGGGGGGTGAGCGCCGTCTGCGTCTTTGCGTCCATCCATGGCTGCCCGGTGGGGATCATCGGCAACAACGGGGCGCTGGTCTCGGACGCGGCGCTGAAGGCGGCGCATTTCATCCAGATCTGCGATCAACGACGTATTCCTCTGATTTTCCTGCACAATATCACCGGCTTCATGGTGGGCGTAGAGGCAGAGCGCGGCGGGATCGCCAAGGACAGCGCCAAGATGGTCTATGCCATGGCCAATGCCCGCGTGCCCAAGCTGTCTGTGATCATCGGCGGCTCCTATGGTGCGGGGAATTATGGCATGTGCGGGCGCGGGTTCCGGCCTGATTTCCTGTTCGCCTGGCCCTCGGCCAAGCTGGCGACGATGTCCGCGGATATAGCTGCGAATGTGATGCTGGAACTGCGGCGCAGCAATCTCAAGCATCCGCCGACGCAGGACGAACTGGACAAGATCGAAGCGCAGGTACGCGCCCAATATGCCGCGCAGAGCGATCCGTATTACGCGACCTCGCGGCTGTGGGATGACGGGATGATCCTGCCCGAACAGACGCGCGATGTGCTGGGGCTGTGCCTGTCGCTTTTGGCCTCGCGCCCCGAGGATGCGCAATTCGCGCCGGTTTACAGGATGTGATGGATGATGGATTTCGAGACCCTGACACTTGAGGTTCAGGCGCGCGGCGTGGCGCGGCTGACGCTGAACCGGCCCGCGCGGCACAATGCGCTGAATGCAGGCTTGATCGCCGATCTGACCCGCGCGGCGGCTGTGCTGGCCGCCGATGCGACGGTGCGCGTGGTGGTGCTGACCGGGGCGGGCGAGAGTTTCTGCGCGGGCGGGGATATCGGCTGGTTCCGCGATACGCTGGCGCTGGACCGGGCGGGGCGTGTGGCGCAAAGCGCCGCTTTGGGCGATATGCTGGCCGCGCTGGCGCATCTGCCGAAACCCTTGATCGGGCGGATCAACGGGCCTGCCTATGGCGGCGGGGTCGGCATGATCGCGGTCTGCGATGTGGCGATCGGGGCCGAGGCGGCGCGTTTCGGGCTGACCGAGGTGCGGTTGGGGCTGATCCCGGCCAATATCTCGCCCCATGTGATCGCGCGGATCGGGGCGGCGCGGGCGCGGGCCACGATGCTGTCGGGCGCGCTGTTCGACGCCGCCCATGCCGAACGGATCGGCTTGCTGGACCGGGTGGTGCCGGGCGATGGTCTTGATGCGGCCGTTGCGGCTGTGGTGGCTGCACATCTGGAGGCGGCCCCCGGTGCCGTGGCCGCGACCAAGGCATTGATCCGCGATGTTGCGGCAGCAGCGCCTGCGGATCATGTGGCGTTGACGTCCGCGCGTCTGGCCGATGCATGGGAAAGCGCCGAGGGCCAGATTGGCATTGATGCCTTCCTGTCCCGCCAGACCCCTCCATGGCGGAGCGGATCATGAGGTTTGACACGGTCCTGATCGCCAACCGAGGCGAGATCGCGCGCCGCATCATCCGCGCCTGCCGCAGTATGGGGCTGCAGTCTGTGGCGGTCTATTCCGAGGCGGATCGTGATGCGCCCTTCGTGGCAGAGGCGGATCTGGCGCTGCCCATCGGTCCGGCCGAGGCGGCGCTGAGTTACCTTGACCCTGTGCGCCTGCTGGAGGCCGCCCGGCGTGCAGGGGCGCAGGCGGTGCATCCCGGCTATGGGTTTCTGTCCGAGAACGCCGATTTCGCCCGCGCCGTGGTCGAGGCCGGTCTGGTCTGGGTCGGCCCCGACGCCGATGTGATCGCCCTGATGGGATCGAAAGCTGCGGCCAAGGCCGAGGCTGCGGCGGCAGGCGTGCCCATCCTGCCCGGTTATCGCGGCGCGGATCAGGCGGACGCGACACTGGCGCGCGAGGCCAGGGCGCTGGGTGTGCCGCTATTGATCAAGGCCAGCGCGGGCGGGGGTGGGCGTGGCATCCGGCGGGTCGATGATCTGGCGGATTTTGCTGCCGCGTTATCAGCCGCGCGGCGAGAGGCGCAGGCGGCGTTTGGCAACGGGGATGTGCTGCTGGAACGCCTGCTGGACGGCGCGCGCCATGTCGAGGTGCAGGTGCTGGCGGATCATCACGGAACGGTGCTGCATCTGGGGGATCGCGATTGCTCGGTCCAGGTCAACCATCAGAAACTGATCGAAGAGGCCCCGGCGCCCGACATTCCCGCGCCCATTCGCGCAGCCATGGCCGAAGCGGCGGTGCGGCTTGCGGCGCGGATCGGCTATCGCAATGCGGGCACGGTGGAATATCTTTACGACCCTGTGACGGGCGACTGGCATTTTCTGGAGATGAACACCCGGCTTCAGGTCGAACATCCGGTCACCGAAGCGGTGACCGGGCTTGATCTGGTGGCCTTGCAGTTGCGCATCGCGCGGGGCGAACCGGTGGGGCTGGTGCAGAGGGAAATTCAGGTGAGCGGGGCCGCCATCGAGGCGCGGATTGCGCTGGACGGGGCAGGGGGACGGACTGTCACCCGCTGGCATCTGCCCGATCTGCCGGGTTTGCGGTTGGACAGTGCGGTCGAGGCGGGCAGCGTGGTGTCGCACCATTACGATCCGATGATCGCCAAGCTGATCGCTCATGGCCCGGACCGCGCGGCGGCGCTGGCGCGGCTGCGCGCGGGGCTGGCGGCGTTGGACGTGGGCGGGATCGGCACCACGGCCGCACAAGTGACGGCTGTGCTGGCAACACCTGATTTCGCGGCGGCCCGGCTGGGCACGGATTTCCTGACGCGCCATCCCTTGGCCGGGCCATTGGCGCCCACGGCCGACTTGCGGGCTCTGGCGGCCTTGGCCTTGGCGTTGACAGCGGCGCGGGACAATCGCGCGCCGGGACCTTGGGGGCAGTTGGGCGCGTGGCGTGTCACCGCCCCCGCAGGACGCGGCGGTGCAAGCTGGCACAGGGTCGAGGGCGAAGACTGCGCGGTGCGTGAAACCGCGGCGGGGCATGAGGTGACGGACAGCGCAGGCGCTGTGCTGCTGACCGCCGCCCATGCGCGCCTGCATGGCGACATGCTGGATCTTGAGGCGGATGGAGTCAGGCGGCGGATCACGGTGGCGGTGGCCGATACCGTGATCACCCTGACCGAAGGGCTTGTCACGACCCGCCTGACCCATGCGGCGCAAGCGGCACAGGGGGCTGCGGGGGCCACGGGGACCGAGATCACCGCCCCCATGCCCGGCCTGCTGTCCGAGGTGCTGCACGCCCCCGGCACCCGTCTGAAACAGGGCGATCCGGTGCTGGTCTTCGAGGCGATGAAGCTGATGCAGACCTTGACCGCCCCCTGTGACGGGACCCTGACCGATCTGCCCCATGCGCCGGGCGCCACCGTTGCGGGCGGGGCGCTGCTGGCCCGATTCACCCCTGACAAGGATATCCAGACATGACCGATTTCCCCTTTCTGACCGATGAACACCGCATCTTCCGCGACCAGCTCCGCCGTTTCGTCGAAGACGAAGTCCGCCCCCATGGCGATGCGTGGGAGGTGGCGGGCCAGACCCCGCGCGAGATCCTGCGGCGCATGGGCGAGCTGGGTTTTCTGGGCATCCGCTACCCCGAGGCCTATGGCGGGGCCGAGATGGATACGCTGGCCACCGTGATCTTTGCCGAGGAACTGGGGCGCTCGGGCTATGGCGGCTTTGCGATCACGGCGCTGGTGCATACGGACATGGCCTCACCGCATCTGGCCAATGCGGGCACGCCCGAGCAACTGGCGCAGTATATGCCTGATATCATTGCAGGAAAGAAGATCACGGCCGTGGCGGTGACCGAACCCGATGCGGGATCGGACGTGGGCGGCATCAAGACCCGCGCGCGGCTGGACGGCAACCACTGGGTGCTGAACGGGCGCAAGCTTTACATCACCAACGGGGTGCTGGGGGATGTGTATTTCGTGGCGGCGCGCACGAACATGGCGGAGAAATCCTCGCGCGGGACGACCATCTTCATCGTCGAGAAAGGGACACCCGGTTTCACCGTGGCGCGGCCTCTGGACAAGGCGGGCTGGCGCAGTTCGGACACGGCGGAACTGATCCTTGAGGATGTGCGCATCCCGGCGGATCAGGTGCTGGGCCAGATCGACGGCGGCTTTTACGCGATCATGCAGAATTTCCAGAACGAGCGGATCGTTCTTGGCGCGCAGGCCATGGGCGAGGCCCTGCGTGCGCTGGAGATCACGCTGGAGTACGTCAAGGATCGCAAAGCCTTTGGCGGCACGCTCTGGGAAAAGCAGGCGATCCGGCAGCGCCTGTCGCAGCGCTGGGCCGAGGTGGCGGCGGCGCGCGCGCTGATTTACCAGACGGCGCTGGCGATGGATGCCGGCACGGATTGCGTGCGTGAGGTATCGGCGATCAAGGCGCTCTGCGGTGATCTGGTCAACAAGGTGATGTATGACTGCCAGCAATTCCACGGAGGCTTCGGCTATATGACCGGGACCGAGATCGAACGCATGGTGCGCGATGCCCGCGTGCAGGCCATCGGCGGCGGCGCGACCGAGGTGATGCTGGAGGAGATCGCCAAGCGGTTGTGAGCCGCATACGGCTCGCCGGGGGCGGGCGGTGCCGTGAGTATTTGCAGCAAGATGAAGGAGGGCGGCGCGCCTTACCCCTTGGTCAGATCCTCGTTCAGGTCGGGCAGAAGGCGCTTGTGCTTGCGCATCTCGGTCAGGACCGCGCCAAAGGTGGTCAGGCCGCGCGCTTCCAGCATCGGGATCATCCGCAGGAACACGTCGCGGGTGGCGATGGCATCGCCAAGGGCGGTGTGGCGGACCTCGTCAGGCAGGTCGATTTCCAGCCGCTGCACGATCTCGTCCAGCGTATGACCTTCGGTTCCGCCGAACAGGATCGCGGATAGCAGCACCGTGTCCAGAACGGGATTGTCGAATGCCACGCCGATGGCGGGCGCATGGCGGTGAAAGAACGCCATGTCGAAGGGCGCGTTATGCGCGACCAGCACGGCGTCGCGGGCAAAGCTGTGGAAACGCCGCGCGGCGCGGGCCATGTCGGGCGCGTCTTTGACCATCGCATCGGTCACGCCATGCACGGCGGTCGAGCGGGCGGGGATCGGGCGGCCGGGATTGACCAGCGTATCCAGCACCTCGCCGCCCGCCTGCTGACAGTTCACCACGCGCAGCGCGCCGATCTGCACCACCTCGTCCCGGTCAGGCAGAAGACCCGTGGTTTCCGTGTCGAAGACCACGTAAGTGAGCGCGCGCAGCGGCACATCAAGGATGTTCCCGGTGCTTTCCTGGGTATTCAGTTCGAAATCATAGACCACCGGGCGGGCAGGCGTCGTCTCGCGCGGGACAGGGAAGGACAGCATGTAGCCCTGACCCCGGCCTAGATCATGCAGCGTCACGTCGAAGAGCGCCGCCCCGTCTGCGGTGACAAGCTGCTGGTCCAGCGTGCTGCGCCCGGTATCGGACAGGTTGGCGAGGGCCGCCCGCAGATAGGTTTCGTCGAAATAGTCGAAGATGCGCTGGCCCAGTCCCAGATGGTGCTGGTCATCCAGCATGGCGGCAGCGTGGCCGTCATAAAGGGTGATCCGGTGATCGGGGCCGACCATCAGCACGGCGGCGGGGATGGCGGACAGGATGCGCGTCAGATGTTCGCGTTCCGTCATCAGCCGCGCGGTGTGGCGGGCGATATCGGCATCGGCCCCCGAACGCGCCTCGCCCAGTTTCGAGGTCAGCGCCGCGGCGGCAGTGGCCAGATCGCCCAGATGCCGCGTCACGGTGGCGTCGATCCCGCCGCGCATGTCGGTGGCGGCGCGGGCATGCATGGCGGCGGCCAGCCGTTCGATGGGGCGGGCAACGGTTTCATCGAAGATCAGCCACATCAGGGCGCAAAGGCCAAGGATCGCGAACCCCGCCATCAGCCCGACCGAGACAAAGGCGGCGCGCGCCTCGGGCATGTCCAGCCGGGCATCGGCCAGCATCAATGATCCCGCCACGGCCCCGATGCAGCCTGCGGCCAGCACGCCGAAGAAGGCGAGGGTCCGTTGCCGTGGTCCAAGGCGGTCGAACATGGCTCAATCCTCCCGGCAAACAAGCGCTGTGGCCGGATCATCCAGCCCCGTCTGATCCCAGCGGGCCACGCGCACCGTGCCATCGTCGTTGAACATCGCGTCCGGGTCCAGCAGCGCGCTGTGGCCCTGCGCGCAGTCGAACACGGCGGGAAAGATCCGCACCGAGTCCCAGCGGGTGAAGAAGATCACGCGGCTGAGGCGCAGATCGGGCTGGGTGGCGTTGCGCTGGATCCCCGCCACATCCACGGCGACGAAACGATCCACGTAAGGCACCGCATAGGTCCATGGGCTGTAGATCGCGCGATGCTCGGCGGTCGAGATCACCTCGAACCCGGCGGGCAGCAATTCCAGCGTGCGCGGATACCAGCGGTATTCGTTGGTCAGGCTCATCAGGATCATGCCCGCTCCTGCACCTGCCGGAATGGTCCAGCGTGGCAGGCGTTTGCCGATCAGCCGGTTCAGGATCATCACGACCCCGGCTGCGGCAAAGCCAGCGGCGATGATCGTGATTATGTCAACATACATTCTGTCTTCTCCTCCTCCCCGATGAGGCGGCCCGGACGGGCCGCAGGCTGCGGGGTCAGCCGATCACACCGCGCCCCTGCGTGGCGGCGGATTGCATGGTGCGCACCACGACAAAGGCGTCGCGCAGGTGGCTGCGTTCGAACTCGGACAGCACATTGGGGGACATGAAATTGTCTGGCTTTCCCCCGGCGCGGATCAGGGTGGCCTGATGCTCCAGCCGGGTCTGCGCGATGAGGTCATAGGCGTCCAGCAGATCGCGCCCGCCGCTCTGGCTGATCAGGCCCGCGCCATGCGCGGCTTCGATCCGGGCGCGGGTGTTCACCACCTCAAGCTGGCCGCGCAGCGCATAGATGCGGCCCAGATCAACCACGGGGACAACGCCGTTCAGTTTCATGTCGATGCGGTTCTTGTGCTCGCCGCTGCGCAGGGTGGCAAAGCCGCGCAGCAATCCCAGCGGCGGGATATGCTTGAGCGAGTTCGACACCATATGCGCCACGAAGATCGAGTTGCGCGCGGCGGCCTCGAGCGTGTCGCGTTGCAGATCCTCGAACAATGCGCGGGTGCCCCCGATGGGGCGCAGGTCGAACATGACCGAGGCCAGCATCTGCGCCTCGGGGTTGGGGGTTTCGATCCAGCGGCGGAAATAGCCGCGCCAGACATGGACCGGCTGGCACCAGCGCGGGTTGGTGGCCATCATGTCGCCGGGGCAGTAGAAATAGCCCGCCGCATCCAGCCCGTCGCTGACGAATTTGGCCAGTTCCGCGAAATAGGGCATGTCGGCTTCGGTCACCGCATCGTCCAGCATCAGGCAATTGTCCTGATCCGATACGCCCGTCTGTTCCTGCCGCCCCTGCGACCCGCAGGCCAGCCACAGATAGGGGACGGGCGGCGGCCCCAGCCGTGCTTCGGCCAGCGCCAGAAGGCGGCGGGTCGCGGCGTCGGCTATGTCGGTGATGAGGCGGGTGACAGTCTCATGGCGGTTGCCGGCGCCCACCAGCTGCACCAGAAGGCGCGGGATATGGGCGGTCACGGCGGCCAGATCGGCGGGATCGTCGATGCGGGCCACGTCCCGCACCAGCGAGGCCGAGTTGGTGGCCTGAAACCGGGTCAGGTTGGTCTGGGTCACGATGCCGACGAACTTACCGTTGTCGACGACAGGCACATGGCCGAAGCGGCGCTCCATCATCATGTGCAGCACGTCCGAGCCGATGGCGGAGGGTGGCAAGGTTTCGGGATTGGCGGTCATGATCTGACGCACCGGACGGGACGGGTCCAGCCCTTCGGCCACCACGCGGTTGTTGATGTCATGCAGCGTCACGATCCCGGCCAGACGATCGCCCTCGGTGATCCCCAGCGCCGAGATGCGATGCGACCGCATGAGGCGGGCGGCATCCACGATCGAGGTCTCGACGGTGCAGGTGATCGGATCGCTGGCCATCAGCTGATCCACCCGCGTTTCCGTCAGGCTGACGGGGCGGGCGGCATCTGCGGCCTCGCGCGCGCGGCTGCGCGAAAAGAACCGGCGCGCGCCCTCATGCGCCGAGATCATCGCGCGGAATTCGTCGGCGGGCAGCATCAGCAGCGTGCCATCGCTGAGCGCGCGCGCATTGGTGCCGGTCAGCCCGCCGCGCATCAGTCCTCGCTCGCCAAAGGAATTGCGCGCACTCAGATGCGAGACGACCTCGCCTGTATCCGAGGTGATCTCGACCTCGCCTTCCATGATCACATAAAGCCCCTCGCAGGGTTCGCCGTAGCGATAGATCACGTCCTCGCGCCGGATGGGCACAAGGCGGAACTGCGCGGCGATGCGGTCCAGATCATCGGCGGCAAAGCTGTCATAGGGGTGAATGGTGCCGAGAAACCGGCGCTGGTCGTCAGCAGAACGTGGCATCGAACCGATCCTCGGACATGTTCCTGTGGCTGTGTCAGCCCCATGTCTAGCGCAGCGCAGGACAGGGGAACATCTGAAAAAGTGAAACGGGCGGCTCTTTCGAACCGCCCGTCCCCGTGTTTGTCTTAGTGGCCGGTGGCCGCGCCTGCGCCTTTCGGCACACGGATGGATTCCACCAGATCCTGGATCTCGCGCGGGGGCTCTTTGGTCATACCCGACACGATATAGGCGGTGCCGAAGTTCAGGATCGCGCCCACGGTCCCGAAGGAGGCGGGAGAGATGCCGAACAGCCAGTTGGCGGGAACGTTCTCAAGCGTGTTGGTGCCCGGAATGAAGAACCAGCCCAGATACAGGAAGATGTAGATGGCGGTCGAGAACAGACCCACCAGCATCCCTGCAATGGCGCCTTCCTTGTTGATGCGCTTCGAGAAGATGCCCATCATCAGAACCGGGAAGATCGTTGCCGCCGCCAGACCGAAGGCCAGCGCCACCACCTGAGCCGCAAAGCCCGGAGGGTTGAGGCCAAGCCAGGTCGCCAGCACGATGGCAAAGCCCATCGAGATCCGTGCGGCCAGAAGCTCGCCCTTTTCACTGATGTTCGGGTTGATAGAACCCTTGATCAGGTCATGCGACACAGCGGACGAGATCGCCAGCAGCAGACCTGCCGCCGTGGAAAGCGCCGCTGCCAGACCGCCAGCCGCGACCAGCGCGATCACCCAGCCCGGAAGCTTTGCGATCTCGGGGTTGGCCAGAACCATCATGTCGTTGTCGACCTTGGTCAGTTCGTTGCCAGTCCAGCCACGTTCAGCCGCAATGGCCTCCATCGCCGGGCTCTTGTCGTTGTAATACTGGATGAAGCCGTCGCCGTTCTTGTCTTCGAAGGCCAGCAGACCGGTGTTCTTCCAGGTGTTGATCCAGCTGAGGTTGGGATCGGTGTTGATCGCTTCCAGCGAGATCGGATCACCGGCCAGCGCCTCGCCAGCAACGGCGTTCGGCCAGAAGGTGGTCGACAGGTTCATACGCGCCATCGACCCCACGGCAGGTGCCACGGTGTAGAGCAGGGCGATGAAGACCAGTGCCCAACCGGCGGACCAGCGTGCATCGGCCACTTTCGGCACGGTGAAGAAGCGGATGATCACGTGCGGCAGACCTGCGGTACCGATCATCAGCGACATGGTGAAGAACACCATGTTCAGCGTCGAAGTGGTATGCGAGGTATACTGCGTGAAGCCCAGTTCCACCACGACCTGATCCAGTTTGGTCAGGAAGGCCACATCCCCGCCCGAGGGCGCGTAGGTGCCGAACAGACCCAGCTGGGGCAGGAAATTGCCGGTCATCTGGAGCGAGATGAAGATCGCCGGGATCGTATAGGCGATAATCAGAACGCAATACTGCGCCACCTGCGTATAGGTGATGCCCTTCATGCCGCCGAACACGGCATAGGCGAACACGATCGCCGCGCCGATATAGAGGCCGGTATCGGTGGACACTTCAAGGAAGCGCGCGAAGGTCACGCCCACACCGCGCATCTGGCCGATCACATAGGTCACCGAGATGACGATCAGACAGATCACGGCCACAAGGCGTGCGCCCTTGGAATAGAAGCGGTCGCCCACGAATTCCGGCACGGTGAACTTGCCGAACTTGCGCAGGTAAGGCGCCAGCAGCAGAGCCAGAAGCACATAGCCCCCGGTCCAGCCCATCAGGAAGGACGACTGGGTATAGCCGCCCGCGGGGGCCAGCGCGATGATGCCGGCCATCGAGATGAAAGAGGCCGCCGACATCCAGTCAGCAGCGGTGGCCATGCCGTTCATCACGGGCGGAACGCCCTGACCTGCGGCATAGAATTCAGCGGTCGAGCCCGCGCGGGCCCAGATCGCGATGCCGATGTAGAGCGCAAAGGACGCGCCCACCACCAGCAGGTTGAGAGTATACTGATCCATTGGTTCCCTGTCCCTTCGAGCTTATTCTTCGACGCCGTGTTCAGCGTCGAGCTTGTTCATGCGCCAGGCGTAGAAGAAGATCAGCGCCAGGAACACGAGGATCGAGCCTTGCTGTGCGAACCAGAAGCCCAGATCGGTGCCGCCCACCTCGATGCCCATCAGCATCGGCCGCAGGATGATACCGAATCCGAACGAAACCAGCGCCCAGATCGCAAGGCTTATCAGGATGATCCGCACGTTTGCGGCCCAATAGGCGTTGTTGTCTTTTGAGTTGTCTGCCATGAAAGGCGTCCTCCCTTTTTGCACATTTCCGAAAGGCGCTGGTGACCCTGCGCCTCCCCCTCCCGATTACGCGACCGCCCTCTGGACGATTGCGCTCAGCCCTTCGGCAATCGCAGGGATCTCGCCCATGGCGTCGATCCGTTGCAGATTGCCCTGTTCCTCGTAATAGGCGATCAGCGGTGCGGTCTGGGCGTGATAGGCCGTCAGACGCTGGCCCACCGTGGCCGCGTTGTCATCGGCACGCCGCGTCATGTGGGTGCCACCGCATTTGTCGCAAGTGCCTGCTATTGCGGGCGTTTTGTAATGATCGTGGTAGCCCTCGCCACAGGTGCCGCAGGTATAGCGGCCCGCCACGCGGGTCACCATTTCCGCGTCATCCACCTCCAGAGAGATGGCCGCGTTGATCCGCTGCCCGCTTTGTGCCAGCAGATCGTCCAGCGCCTTTGCCTGCCCCGCAGTGCGGGGAAAGCCGTCCAGGATCACGCCATTCGCCGTGTCGGGTTCGGCCAGACGATCCTTGAGGATGGCCAGAACGATCTCGTCGCTGACCAGATCGCCGGCCGCCATGACCGCCTTGGCCGCGCGGCCGGCATCGGTGCCCGCCGCCACCGCTGCGCGCAGCAGATCGCCGGTGGACAGTTGCACCAGACCGAAACGGTCCTGCAGCATCCGCGCCTGCGTGCCCTTGCCCGCACCCGGAGGGCCCAGCAGGATCAGAACGGCGGGACGGGTCATGGTCTGGCTTTCCATCCCGCTCACGCCTTGTTCATCCGGTTTTCGATCAGGTTGTCCACGACCGTAGGATCGGCCAGCGTCGAGGTGTCCCCCAGCGCGCCATAGTCATTCTCGGCGATCTTGCGCAGGATGCGGCGCATGATCTTGCCGGAACGTGTCTTGGGCAGGCCCGGTGCCCATTGGATCAGGTCGGGGCTGGCGATGGGGCCGATTTCCGTGCGGACCCATTTGACCAGATCCTTGCGCAGATCCTCGGACGGCTCTACCCCGTTCATCAGCGTGACATAGGCATAGATGCCCTGGCCCTTGATCGGATGCGGATAGCCCACCACGGCGGCCTCGGCCACATCGGCATGGGCGACCAGCGCGCTTTCGACCTCGGCGGTGCCCATGCGGTGACCGGACACGTTGATGACGTCATCGACACGGCCGGTGATCCAGTAATAGCCATCCGCATCACGGCGGCAGCCATCCCCCGAGAAGTAATAGCCCTTGTAATCGCTGAAATAGGTCTTTTCGAACCGTTCGTGATCGCCGTAAACCGTGCGCATCTGGCCGGGCCAGCTGTCTTTCAGGCACAGCACGCCCTCGGCGGCGGTCGTCGTGATCTCGGCCCCGGTCTGGGGGTCAAGGATCACGGGCTGCACGCCGAAGAAGGGCAGGGTGGCCGAACCGGGCTTGGTGGGAATCGCGCCCGGCAGCGGTGTCAGCAGGTGCCCGCCGGTTTCGGTCTGCCACCATGTATCGACGATGGGCACAGCACCTTTGCCGACCACATCGTTATACCAGTTCCATGCCTCGGGGTTGATCGGTTCACCCACGGTGCCCAACAGTTTCAGTGAGGACAGGTCGTATTTCGTGACCGGATCGGTGCCATGGGCCATCAGCGCGCGGATCGCGGTGGGGGCGGTGTAGAACTGGTTCACCTTGTGCTTTTCGCACACCGCCCAGAACCGGCCTGCATCGGGCCATGTCGGCACGCCTTCGAACATCAGCGTGGTCGCGCCATTGGCCAGCGGGCCATAGACGATATAGCTGTGCCCGGTGACCCAGCCCACATCGGCGGTGCACCAGAAGATGTCGCCATCATGGTAATCGAACGTGTATTGATGCGTCATCGAGGCATAGACTAGATAGCCGCCCGATGTATGCACCACGCCCTTGGGCTGCCCGGTCGAACCCGAGGTATAGAGGATGAAAAGCGGGTCTTCCGCCGCCATCTCGGCGGGGGCGCAGTAATCATCCGCCTCCATCGCCATTTCATTGTAGTCGTGGTCGCGCCCGTCCACCCATGTGGTCTGACCGCCGGTGCGGCGCACCACCAGACATTTCACGCTGTCCTTGCAATGCAGCAGGGCGGCATCCGTGTTGGACTTGAGCGGGGTCGCGCGCCCGCCGCGCGGGGCGTAATCGGCGGTGATCACGACCTTCGCGTCGCAGCCGTTGATCCGCGCCCCAAGTGCGTCGGGCGAGAAGCCCGCGAAGACGATGGAATGGACCGCGCCGATCCGCGCGCAGGCCAGCATGGCATAGGCCGCCTCGGGGATCATCGGCAGGTAGATCACCACGCGGTCGCCCTTGCGCACGCCCATGGACTCCAGAATGTTGGCCATCCGGCAGGTGCGCCGGTGCAATTCCTTGTAGGTGATGTGCTGGGCCTGATCCTTGGGATCATCGGGTTCCCAGATGATCGCGGTCTGGTCGCCGCGCGTGGCCAGATGCCGGTCGATGCAATTGGCGCTGACGTTCAGCGTGCCGTCCTCGAACCATTTGATATCGACCGCGCCGGGGGCGAAGCTGGTGTTCTTGACCTTCGTGAAGGGCTTGATCCAGTCGATCCGCTTGCCATGTTCCGCCCAGAACCCGTTCGGGTCCTTGATCGAGGCGTCATACATCGCCTTGTAGGAATCGGCGGTGATATGCGCATTGGCCGCGAAGGCGGCCGAGGGGGCATAGAGGCTGTCGGTGCTGGTCGGGTTGGTCATGAATCCTCCGTTCGTATTCTTGGCCCCGAAGGGCCAGTGACGTGCACCAATATAGGCCGCAGCGTCATCTCCTCGGGCGGGAATTTACCACAGAGATGCCATTTTTGTATAAGATACTGTTTTTTATTGCTTATTTAGTAAATAAATTATCAAGATTACAGCAAGTTTGTAAATTTTTGACCGGTAACAGAAAATTTACCTGCGTTTTTAGGGTTTGGCCGCGACATAATCTGTCGTGCGGAATGCCAAAGTATACCGATGTATGCGGTAAAGACCCTTCTGGTTGTGTTTTGGCCGCATCCCGTCTGCATGTCGTCCAAGGCTGATGTGACGCCGCGTCACGAATCTGTCAGCCAATCTGCCCTTTCTGAAAGAGGCTGGCCTTTCGGGGCAATCCCTCGCTGGGCGCGGCCCCTTGCGCCCCGCGATAGGCCCCTTACACTCGGCCTGTCCAATAGCGGGCAGGGGGCAATCCAGAGATGGACACGGACGTGATCATGGCAGAGCAGGCGCGCGGTTTCGTGCTGGCGCATCCGCCTGCGGGCTTTGTCGAGGACCCGTTTCCCACCTATGCCGCCCTTCTGACCCATGCGCCCGTCCTGCCGCAGCCGGACGGGTCGGTGCTGCTCAGCCGCCATGCGGATCTGGACCGCATCTACCGCGACACCACGCTGTTCCGGTCGGACAAGAAAGCCGCCTTTGCCCCCAAGTTCGGAGCGGGCACGCCGCTTTACCGGCATCACACCACCTCGCTGGTGTTCAGCGATCCGCCCCTGCACACCCGCGTGCGCCGGATCATGAGCGCGGCGCTGACCCCGCGCGCCATTGCGCGGATGGAGCCGGGTCTGATCACGACGGTGGATCACCTGCTGGACGGTCTGGCCATGCGTGCCGCCGCAGGCGACACCCCCGATCTGGTCGAGGATTTCGCCGCGTCCATTCCGATCCAGATCATCGGCAACCTGCTGGATATCCCGCATGAGGCGCGCGCACCGCTGCGGGATTGGTCGCTGGCCATCCTTGGTGCTTTGGAGCCGGTTCTCTCCGACGATCAACTGGCGCGCGGCCACCGGGCCGTGACAGAGTTCTGCGGCTATCTGAAAGGTCTGATCGCCCATCGCCGCGCCCATCCCGGTGATCCCGAAACGGATGTGCTGACCCGGCTGATCACCGGGGAGGGCGGCGATGGCGGCACCCTGTCGGAAGAGGAGCTTTTGCAGAACTGCATCTTCATCCTGAATGCGGGCCATGAAACGACAACGAACCTGATCGGCAATGCGCTGGCCGCGCTGCATGATCATCCCGATCAGAAGGCGCGGCTTCTGGCCGACCCCGCGCTTTGTTCACCCGCTATCGAGGAAGTGCTGCGCTTCCAATCGCCCAACCAGCTGGGCAACCGGGAAACGACCGCGCCCGTCACCATCGGCGGCATCGACATTCCCGCGGGCACCAACCTGCATCTGTGCATCGGGGCGGCCAATCGTGATCCGGCGCAATTCGCGGACCCGGATCGTTTCGACATCACGCGCCGCCCGAACCGGCATCTGGCCTTTGCCGGGGGGCCGCATGTCTGCGTGGGGCTGACCCTGGCACGGCTGGAGGGGCGGATTGCGGTGTCGCGCTTTCTCGCGCGCTTTCCGGGCTATGCGCTGACCCAAGGGCGCAGGCATGGCGGGCGCTTGCGCTTTCGCGGCTATGCGGCACTGCCCGCGCGGCTGGTCTGAGCCTCAGAACGCCGTGGCCGACCGTGCGGCCTGATCGTATTGACCCGACATGGTGCGCAAGAGCGTGGCCAGCTTGCTGATCTGTTCCGGCTCAAGCCCCAGTTCCAGCACGGGCTTCAGCAGCAGATTCTCGCGGATCTCGCGGTAGCGGGCGCAGGCATCCTGCCCGGCCTCGGTCGCCTCGACCGTCTTTTCCTTGCCGCGCCGCCCTTCCTTGACCAGCCCGTGCTTGGTCAGTTTCTTGATCGCGTAATTGACCGTATGCGTATCCTCGACATTCAGGACCAGACAGATATCGGCCAGTTTCTTGGCCCGTCCGCGATGGCGCACGGTGTGCAGCACCAGCACATCCAGTGGCGACAGATCGGGAAAGCCCGTAGCCGCCATGGCCCGCACCATCCAGCGGTTGAAGGCATGGCCCGCGATGATCATCCCGAACTCCAGCTCGGAGATTTCGGCAAAGGAACCCTCTGCCAGATGCGCGGATGAAACGATGGGGCCAAGCGATGATGACATGGGCATGAGGATGGGTGATCCTGATAAAATGTCAACATTTTGTTGACGTATTCTGAAAGTCAGGCAGTATGACCCTTGGAATCGGGTATCAGCCCGGCTGAACCAAGGCGCGCCTTGACCGGATGATCCCGCCTCTGCACCCTTGGGGGTGCAGTGACTGAACGGGGACGGGGCGCAAGATCCCGCCCAGACCGCCCGCTGCGCCGGGCCACAATCGGGAGACAGACCATGAAAACGATTACCAGCCTTCTGACCGCCACCGCATTGACCACGGCCATCGCGGCCCCCGCTTTTGCCGAGACATGGGATATGCCGCTGGCCTATCCTGCGACCAATTTCCATTCCGCCGTCGCCGCCGAATTCGGCAAATGCGTGACCACCGGCACGGGTGGCGACATCACCATCGCCACGCATCCGTCGGGCTCGCTGATCGCGGGCAATGACATCAAGCGCGCGATCCAGACCGGGCAGGTGCCGATTGGCGAGCGTCTGATGTCTGCCCATCAGAACGAGAACACCGTGTTCGGTTTCGACAGCATCCCCTTCCTGGCCACATCCTTCGAGGATTCGGCGAAACTGTGGGAAGCGGCAAAGCCGACACTGGAAAAGGTGCTGGCCGAGCAGGATCTGACGCTGCTTTACACCGTGCCGTGGCCGCCGCAGGGCATCTATTTCAAGACGCCCGTCACATCGGTCGCTGAAATGAACGGCATCAAGTTCCGCGCCTATAATGCCGCGACCGCGCGTCTGGCCGAACTGACCGGCATGCTGCCCGTGCAGATCGAAGCGGCGGAACTGAGCCAGGCGCTGGCCACGGGTGTGGCGGATTCGATGATCTCATCCGCCGCCACCGGCTATGACAGCAAACTGTGGGAAAGCCTGAATTACTTCTATGAGGTCGATGCATGGCTGCCGCGCAACTATATCATGGTGAACTCCGGCGTCTGGGAAGGACTGTCCGAGGAGAACCGTGCGATCATCACCGGCTGCGCCGAACTGGCCGAATACGCGGGTAACTGGCGCGCGCGGGAATACACGGGCTTCACCCTGCAAGGGCTGCGTGATGGTGGCATGACGGTGGAACCGGCCTCGGACACGCTGAAGGCGGATCTTGAGGCGATCGGCGTGACCATGACCGAGGAGTGGCTGGCAGCCGCGGGCGAGGATGGCCGCGCCATCGTCGAGGCGTATCGCGCCATGAAGTGATCCGGGCTTGGGGGTTGTCCCTGACGGGCGGCCCCCGGCACCGATCTACAACCCCGAGAGACCAGAACGGAGGGGCCGATGGCCATTCTTCGCGGACTGCGTATTTTCCTCGACACGCTCTACCGGGCAGGCAGCATCCTTGCGGCACTGGCCCTGATGGCCATTCTGTTCCTGATCGTGGTGCAGATGATGGCCCGCTGGACCGGCGAGGTGTTTCCCGGCGCGCCTGAATATGCAGGCTATGCCATGGCGGCGGCCTCGTTTCTGGCCTTTGCCGATGCGCTGAACAAGGGCAGCCACATCCGCGTGTCGATCCTGCTGAACGCCCTGCCGCCGCGCGGCAAATGGATCGTCGATATCTGGTGCTTTGCCATAGGCGCCGCGATCGCGTGGTATGTCGTCTGGTATGCGCGCAAATTCGTCTACTGGTCGTGGAAATTCGGCGATGTCAGTCAGGGGCAGGACCGCACCGCGCTCTGGATGCCGCAATCGCTTTTGCTGATCGGGGCGGTGATTTTGGCCATCGCGCTGACCGACAATCTGGTCTCGCTTCTGTTCCGCGGCAAATCCCGCGTCACCCGTGACCCCAGCGCCGTGGAGTAACCCTGATGGAAGATCTGTCGATCATCATCCTGTTTCTGTTCGTCCTGTTCGTCCTGCTGGGCTCTGGCGTCTGGGTCGGCCTGGCGCTGATGGGCGTCGCCTGGGTCGGGATGGAGCTGTTCACTACGCGCCCCGTGGGCGACGTGATGATGACGGTGCTGTGGCGTGCGTCATCCTCATGGACGTTGACGGCGCTGCCACTCTTCATCTGGATGGGCGAGATCCTGTTCCGCACCCGCCTGTCCGAGGACATGTTCCGCGGGCTTGCGCCGTGGATGGCGCGGCTGCCGGGCGGGCTGATGCATACCAATATCGCAGGCTGCACGGTTTTCGCCGCCGTGTCGGGCAGTTCCGCCGCCACGCTGACCACCGTGGGCAAGATGTCGATCCCCGAACTGCGCAAGCGCAATTACCCCGAAAAGATGATCATCGGCACGTTGGCTGGGGCGGCCACGCTTGGCCTGATGATCCCGCCCTCGCTGACGCTGATCGTTTACGGCGTGACCATCAACGAGAGTATCTCAAAGCTGTTCTTCGCAGGCGTCTTGCCCGGTCTGGTGCTGGCGGTGATGTTCGCGGCCTATGTGGCGATCATGTCCCGCGTGTCGCGCGACTGGAAACCCGACCCCGAACCGCGTCAGAGTTTTTCCGAAAAAGTGGCCAATTCGCGTTTCCTGATCCCGGTTTTCGCCCTGATCGGTGTGGTCATCGGCTCGATGTATCTGGGCTATGCCACCGCGACCGAGGCGGCGGCGCTGGGTGTCATCGGCGCGCTGGTGCTGGCGGCGATCCAAGGCTCGCTGACATGGGAGACGTTCACCCAATCGCTGATGGGGGCCACCCGCACATCCGCCATGATCGCGCTGATCCTGGCCGGGGCGGCGTTTTTGTCCATGGCCATGGGCTTTACCGGCCTTCCGCGCGGGCTGGCCGACCTGATCGGCAGTTTCAACCTGACCCGGTTCGAGCTTCTGATGGTGCTTTTGGTCTTCTACATCATCCTTGGCATGTTCCTTGACGGGATTTCCTCCGTGGTGCTGACCATGGCTGTGGTGGAACCCATGGTGCGCGAGGCGGGGATTGATCTCATCTGGTTCGGCATCTTCGTCGTGGTCGTGGTCGAGATGGCGCAGATCACGCCGCCCATCGGGTTCAACCTCTTCGTGTTGCAGGGCATGACGCAGCACGAGATGGGCTATATCGCCCGCGCCGCCTTTCCGATGTTCCTGATCATGGTGCTGATGGTCTTTGTGCTGATCTTCTTTCCGGAACTGGCCACATGGCTGCCCGAGAATGTCCGACAAGGGCCGGGCGGTTGAACATGATCGCGGAAATGCTGGCCAGTATCGCCCGTCATGGGCGGCTGGCCCTTGTCGCAGGGCTGTTGGCCGGGTTGACGCTGCCCGATCTGGCGGCGGTGATCCGGCCATGGCTGCCGCATCTTGTGGCGCTGTTGCTGTTCCTGACAGCGTTCCGCATTGGGCTGCGGCAGGCCGCCGGTTCGTTGGCCGAGGCACGCTCGGGTCTGGCCTTGATCGCGGTGTTCCAGCTTCTCATGCCGGTGTCGGCGCTGATGATCTTCTGGGCGCTGGGCCTGATGGCGACACCCTTCGCCATCGCCGTGATGCTGATGCTGACCGCGCCCGGTGTCTCGGGGGCGGCGGCCTTCACGGCGCTCTTGGGGCGTGACCCGGCCCCGGCGCTGCGCCTGCTGATCGCAGGCATGGCGGTGTTTCCGCTGACCGTGATGCCGATCCTCTGGGCCACGCCCGCTTTGGGCAACATGGCCGACGTGCTGGCGGCGTCCGGGCGGTTGCTGGCGGTGATCACGCTGGCGTCAAGCCTTGGCTTCGCCCTGCGTCGTCTGATCCCCGCACCCGATCTGCGACAGGTGGACGGGCTGAACGCTATTGCCCTTTTCGTCATCGTGATCGGGCTGATGGCGGCGGTGGGCCCGGCCCTGCGTGCCGACCCGGTGCTGGTGCTGAAATGGCTGGCTGGTGTCTGCGCGGTCAATTTCGGCCTGCAGATCGCCTGCTACATGATCCTGCGGGGACGGACGGTGATGGATCCGACCGGCCCCTCCATCATCGCTGGCAATCGCAACGTGGCGTTGTTCCTGCTGGCGCTGCCTGCGGCCACGACGGACCCGCTCTTGATCTTCATCGGTGTGTATCAGGTGCCCATGTTTCTGACCCCCATCGCGATGCGCTGGCTCTATGCACCGCGCCCTGATCCGAAAGTTGCCCACTGATCCCATGCCCCAGATTGACGCCCCAACCGCCTCGTTTCCCCGCATCGCCCCCGTTGGCATCGCGGGCCTGCTGGTCAGTTTTGCCGACCGGCTGAGCGAGCCTGCCAACCGTGCGGCCTTGGCCTTTCGCGCCGCGATCGAGGCCGAGGCGCTGGACGGGATCGAAGAGGTGGCGACCTCGCTCACCTCGACCTTTGTCCGGTTCGATCCGCTGCATCTGGATCATGCCACCTTGTCCAGGCATCTGGAAAGCCTTCTGAAAACGCAGGATTGGACCCGTGCCGAACTGCCCGGCGGACGGCGGCATTTCCGCATTCCCTGCGTCTTCGGCACAGATATGGCCCCGCAATTCGACGAGGCGGCGCAGGTGGCGGGCCTGTCCGCGCAAGAGGCCATCGCCAGCCTGACCGCCGCGCGCCCCCGCGTGCTGACCATCGGTTTCGCGCCCGGCCAGCCCTATACAGGCGAGCTTGGCCCCGAATGGGACATCCCGCGCCAGACCGCGCTGACCCCGCGTGTGCCCGAAGGCGCGCTGGTGGTGGCGATCCGGCAGCTGATCATCTTCTCCGCCCCTACCCAGACCGGCTGGCGGCATATCGGCCAGACGGCCTTTCGCTGCTTTCGCCCCGAGGCGGAGGAGCCTTTCGCCCTGCGCCCCGGCGACGAGATCTCGCTGCGCGCGATCAGCCCCGCTGAACTGGAGCGTATCCGCGCCGAGGATCAGACCGGCCAGGGTGGCGCCGATGTGGAGGTGATCCGATGAGCCGCCAGTTGATCATCCACCGCGCCGGGCCACAGGTGACCGTGCAGGACCGGGGCCGTCCGGGCCTTCTGGGACAAGGGTTGTCGCAGGGCGGGGCGGCCGATCCCGTGGCGCTGGCCGAAGGCGCGGCGCTACTGCGTCAACCTGCCAGCCATGCGGCGCTTGAAATGGCCGGGATGGGCGGCAGCTTTGAGGTGACGGAGGATACCCGCATCGCCCTGACCGGCGCGCCGATGCAAGCCAGCATCGACGGGCAGGCCGTGGCGTGGAACGCCAGCCATCTGCTGCGCGCGGGTGAACGGTTGGAGATTGGTGCGGTGATGCGTGGCCTCTACGGTTATCTGCATCTGGGCGGCGGGGTGGCCACCGAAACGGTGCTGGGCGCGCGGGCGGCGCATCTGGCCGCAGGTATCGGCCGCGCCCTGCGCCCCGGTGACCGGCTGCCCTTGGGCGATGACACCCGCGCCGAGGTGGGCATGACGCTGGACCCCGAGCCGCGCTTCGCAGGCGGTTTGGTGCGGATCACCCGGTCCATGCAGACGCATCTTTTCACGGCCGAGATGCTGGAGCGGTTCCAGAATACAGCCTTCAAGCGCGATGCGCGCGGCAACCGGATGGGCGCGCGGCTGGAATTCGAGGGGGCACCCTTCGCGGCCTCGGGCCAGCTCAGCATCCTGTCCGAGGTGATCGTGCCCGGTGACATCCAGATGACCGGCGACGGTACGCCCTTCGTCCTGCTGCCCGAATGTCAGACGACCGGCGGCTATCCAAGGATCGGCACGGTCATTCCCGCCGATCTGCCCCGCGTGGTGCAGGCGGGGCCGGGCGTGACCCTGCGCTTCGAGGTGATCGACCTGCCCGACGCCATCGAGGTGCATCGCCGTCATATTGCGACGCTGGCAAAACTGCCCGCCACCATCCGTCCCCTCTTGCGCGACCCTGCGCAGATGCAGGATCTTCTGTCCTATCAACTCATCGGCGGCGTGATCTCCGCCCATGATGACCACCTGTAAGGAGCGTGAGCCATGACCTTGCCCCCCCGCCTGAGTGTCGATCTGAATGCCGATATGGGCGAAAGCTTTGGCCCCTGGCGGATGGGCGATGACGCCGCGCTGCTGGATATCGTCACCTCGGCCAATATCGCCTGCGGTTTTCACGCGGGTGATGCGGATGTGATGTTCAAGACGATGCGGCTGGCCGTGCAGAACGGTGTCGGCATCGGCGCACATCCCGGCTACGGCGACCTGCAAGGCTTTGGCCGCAACCGGATGCAGGTGCCGCGCGCCACGCTGCAAAACCAGATCCGCTATCAGGTGGGCGCGGCCCAAGCCATGGCGCGCGCGGTGGGCGGGCAGGTGCGGCATCTGAAACTGCATGGCGCGCTGGCCAACACGGCAGCCGAGGATTTCGAACTGGCCACGGCCCTTTATGACGCAGCCCTCTCGGTCGCGCCCGATATCGCGATCATGGTGCTGGCCGCCACAGAGCAGCAGGCCGCTGCCCATGCGCTGGGCTGCAAACATGTCTGCGAGATTTTCGCCGACCGCGCCTATAACGACGATGCCACGCTGGTGGATCGCTCGATCCCCGGTGCCGTGATCCATGACGCCGCGCTCGCCGGCAGGCGCATCACCGATATGGTCCTGCGCCGGGCCATCGTGACCGCCTCTGGCCACGAAATCCCCACGCGGATCGACACGATCTGCCTGCATGGCGACACGCCCGAGGCTGTCGACATCGCCCGCGCCGTGCGCCACGAACTCGAGGCCGCCGGGATCACGGTCACCCGGTTCCCGGTGTGACGGCCTGCCTGCTTCATCTTGCCTCAAATACTCAAGAACCGCGGGATCAGCCCGCGAAAGGGTCGATGGGGTAGCCGACACCCGCCAGATAGAGCCCCTGCGGCGGGCAGACTGGCCCGCAGGCGGCGCGGTCCCGCGCCTCCAGCGCCGCTTTCACGTCATCCGGCTGCCATGCGCCCGATCCCACCCGCTCCAGCGTGCCCACGATGCTGCGCACCTGATTGTGCAGGAAGGATCGCGCCGATAGGCGGAACTGCAATTCCGGCCCCGACAACCCGTCGCGGCGGTCGATGGTGAGGCTGTCCAGCGTCTTCACCGGGCTGGTCGACTGGCACATCGTGCTGCGGAAGGTGGTGAAATCATGCAGCCCCAGCAGATGGGCCGCCCCCGCGCGCATCGCCTCATGATCCAGCTCGCGCGGCACCTGCCAGACCAGCCCCGCATCATGGGTCGCAGGCGCGCGACGCATCAGCAGGCGGAACAGATAGCGCCGTTCCAGCGCCGAGAACCTGGCATGCCAGTCATCCGCCACACGGGCGGCCGCGACAACCGCCACGGGCAGGGGTTTCAGATGATAATTCAGCGCCTCTGACAGGCGAAACGGGTCCCAGTCGCGTGCCATGTCGCAATGGGCCACCTGCGCCAGCGCATGCACGCCCGCATCCGTGCGCCCGGCGGCGGCGATGCGGTGGGGGCCGGGTTCCAGCCGCGCCAGCGCCTGCTCGATCGCGCCCTGCACGGATGGCTGATCCGCCTGCGCCTGCCATCCGGCAAAGGGCGCGCCATGATATTCGATCCTGAGGGCATATCTGGGCATGGCAAGGCTCATAGAGGGTTTCGTCGTCCGGCTCAATCCATCCGGCGCGGTGCGTGCCGATGGGGCGGATGCGCTCCGCGCGGGGATATTTCCGGCAAGAAGAAACGCAGGCGCAAGGCTCTGGTGATCCGGGGGACGCGCGCCTATCTTGGGGAAGAACGGAAGGCAGGGCAGAGACTTGGGCATCACCGATCTGGCAGACGGGATCACGCGGCGCGTCGAGGCACTGGGCGATACGCTGTCCGGTGCATTCATGGAGCCGGTGATCCGCTTGGGCGTCACCGGCCTCGCGCGCTCGGGCAAGACAGTGTTCATCACCTCGCTGGTGGCCAACCTGATCGACCGGGCCCGGATGGGCGCACTGGCCGCGCAGGCCGAGGGCCGGATCGAGGCCGCCTATCTGCAGCCGCAACCCGATGACACGCTGCCGCGCTTTGATTACGAGACGCATCTGGCGGCATTGACGGCGGCGCAACCGCATTGGCCCGACAGCACGCGGGCGGTGTCGGAACTGCGCCTGTCGCTGCGGGTGCGTCCGACGGGGCTCTTGTCGGGCCTGTCCGGGCCGCGCACCCTGCATCTGGATATCGTGGATTATCCGGGCGAATGGCTGCTGGATCTGGGGTTGATGGACAAGACCTATGACCAGTGGTCGCGCGAGGTCATGGCGCGGATCGCGTCGCGGAGCGAGGCGGCGGAATTTATGGCCCGTGTCTGCGCTGTCGATCCGGCCAGCCCGCATGACGAGCCACTGGCGCAGGATCTGGCGCGCCGCTTCACCGGCTATCTGAACGCAGCAAGGGCGGCGGGATATTACGACTGCACGCCGGGGCGGTTCATTCTGCCGGGCGATCTGGCAGGCTCGCCCGTGCTGACCTTCGCGCCCTTGCCGGGTGAGGGGGAGGGGCCGCGCAAATCCCTGCGCCGCGAGATGGCCCGCCGGTTCGAGGCGTATAAGGCGCAGGTCGTCAAACCCTTCTTCCGCGATCATTTCTCGCGCATCGACCGTCAGGTCGTGCTGGTCGATGCCTTGGGCGCGATCCACAAAGGCCCCGCAGCGGTCGAGGACATGCGCCAAGCCATGGCCGAGACGCTGGGGGCGTTCCGCCCCGGCGGCAACGCCTTTCTGAGCCGCCTTTTGCGCGGCAAACGGGTGGAGCGTATCCTGTTCGCCGCCACCAAGGCTGATCATCTGCACCACAGCCAGCACCCGCGCCTGACCGCGATCATGCAGGCCCTCACGCGCGAGGCCCGGTCGCGCGCCGATTTCGCAGGGGCCCAGACCGCCGCCATGTCCATCGCCGCCCTGCGCGCCACGGTGGAAGAGACGATCACCCACGCGGGCAAGCCCCTGGACTGCGTGCGCGGCACGCTGCTGGAGACGGGGAAACAGGCGGCCTTCTATCCCGGCGATCTGCCCGAGGACCCGAACCGCCTGCTGGGGCCGGCCCGCGCCGGGGCGCAAAGCTGGCTTGATGAGGACTACAAGGTGATGAATTTCGCCCCCGCCCCCCTGCGCCTGCGCCCCGGAGAAGGGCCGCCGCACATAAGGCTGGACCGCGCGGCGCAATTCCTGATCGGGGACCGGCTGTGATCCGGCCCGCACAACCCACTGATGCGGGGGCTGTGGCGGCGATCCTGTCGCAGTTCATCGACACGACCGACTGGATGCCGCGTCTTTATACGCGCGCCGAGGAATTGGCCTTTGCCGGGCTGATGGTGGATCGCGGCTGGGTGCGCGTGGCGGAACCTGCGGGGCCGGGCCGGGGCATCGCCGGTTTCATGGCGCTGGATGCGGGCTTCATCCATGCGCTTTACGTGGCGCAGGAGCAGCGGAGGCAGGGTGTCGGGCAGGCCTTGCTGGACCATGCCAAATCACGAGAGACGCGGCTGGAGTTGAACACCTTTCAGGCCAATGCGGGCGCGCAGCGCTTTTATGCGCGTGCCGGGTTTCGCGAGGCTGGGCGGGGCGACGGTTGCGGGCAGGGGTCTGTCAATGACGAGGGCCTGCCGGATATCCGGCTGATCTGGGAAAGGGACATGGCATGAGCGATCACCCCACTGCGGGCAAACGCGGCCCTGTGCTGATCGAACTGGAGGATCGGCCCGCCGCAGGTCCGGACCTGGCACCGCCGGTGCCTGATGCCGACGGGGCCGCCGATCTGCCGCAAGGCCGCGCGATGCAGCGCATGGCGCAACTGGCGGCACGCCCACCGTCGCGGCTGGCGCGCTGGTTCTGGGGGCTGGCGCTCACGCTGCTGGGGGCCGTGATCTCGGTCGCGGCCTATGATTTCGTGACCGATCTGATCACCCGCGCGCCGGTGCTGGGCTATGCGGTGACGGTGGTCACGGCGGCGCTGCTGCTGGTGCTGCTGGCCATCGCCTTTCGCGAGGCGGCGGCCTTCGCCCGCCTTGGCCGGATCGACAAGCTGAACCATGCGGCCCGCATCGCGCTGGCCGAAGAGGATCTCAAGGCGGCGCGTGACGTGGTGGCGCGGCTGGAGGTGCTCTACAAGGGGCGCGCGGCGCTGGACTGGGGGCGCGCCCGTCTGGCAGAGCGCGCGCCCGAGCAATTCGACGCCTCAAGCCTGTTGGGACTGGCCGAGACAGAATTGATGGCGCCGCTGGATGCCGCAGCACGGCTGGAAGTCGAAGCGGCGGCGCGGCAGGTGGCCACGGTCACGGCGCTGGTGCCCATCGCGCTGGCCGATGTGGTGGCGGCGATGACATCCAACCTGCGCATGATCCGGCGGATTGCCGAGATCTATGGCGGTCGGTCCGGCACGCTGGGCAGTTGGCGGCTGACCCGCGCGGTGCTGACGCATCTGGTGGCGACAGGGGCGGTCGCCATCGGGGATGACATGATCGGGTCGCTGGCGGGTGGGGGGCTTTTGTCGAAACTCTCGCGCCGCTTCGGCGAGGGGGTGGTCAACGGTGCCCTGACAGCCCGTGTCGGCATCGCCGCGATGGAGGTCTGTCGCCCGCTTCCCTATATCGGATTGCACCGCCCCTCGGTGACGGCACTGGTGCGGCGGGCGCTGACGGGGCTTTTCGGACAGGGTGGCGAGAACTCCGCCAAAGATTGAGTATTCACTATGTCGCGCTGTGGATATGTGGATAACGTCCCGTTTCTGACGATCAGGGACAAGCGCTACACCGGGTCTTTCAGGGATCACACCAACCGTGGCGGGCCACCCGGCGCGATATCGCGGTCGGCCACGCCCATCCGCAAGCCCCGCCCGATCCGATGGGCCAGCGCCGACCACGCGGCGGCGGTGTCAGGCGGCAACTGCCGGCGCAGCACCCCGTCGAACAGGGCCAGCCACACCTCGAACTGGCCCGCGCGCACGTCGCCGGCCTGCACATGCACCCGCTGCGGATTGCCGTCATACGCGCGCTCGAACAGGATCGCATTGGCCCAGAAGCGCACGATCTTGGCCTCATGCGCGGGCCAGTCCGTGACATGGGCCGCAAAGACCGGACCCAGACCGGGGTGGCGGCGGATCAGGTCATAGAACTCGGCCACAACGCCTTCGATCTGTGGGCGGGTGATGGTGAATCGTGGCGGCAGGGCAGTCATCCGGGGGCTTTCACAGGCTGAACCCGCGGACCCTGCACCCTGTGGTCCGGCGGTGCAAGTGCAGGTCTGTCGCATGCCTGCACCCGCTTGCCGCGTGGCCCAGATAACCAAAACCGCCCCGTCAGGTCCGTGGACCCGTCAGGGCGGCTTCTGCGGTCAGGTCGGGCCGATGGCGCTTACTCTTGCGGCGCGGGAGTCGCGGGGGCCGTCTCCTCGGTCATCGGGGCGGTCGCGGGGGCGGTTGCACCATCCTCACCGCGCTGGTCCGCCGGGCCGACCATCATCGCAAGGCCCAGCAGGCCAAGCAGGACAACCAGAACGACCGCGAGACCCCAGGCCGAGCCGCCTGTGGGCGCATGGGCCCCAACCGGATGGGTGTTGGTTCCGGTGGGCGTGTAATGATCCTCTCTATAAGTCATCTCATCCTCCTTCGTTTGGTATGGAATAATTCTACGCCCGGTGCCTTTGGATTTCACCAATTCGGTCCGGATCGGCCCTTTTCGGCATCTGATTGCTGAAATCCGGGTGCGGGGCCGGCTGAATCCTGCTGAAATGGCCCCGGTTCCCCGCAAATGGGACACTGAGAGGGCAAGTAGTCCCCCCCGGCCGCCAGATGATCCCGCCTCTGGACGCTTGGTGCGCATCGGCCTATAACGCGCCCATGCACAAGGAATTTGCGACAATTCGGCGAATTACCGGCCCGGCGTCCTGATCCAGCCGATGGATCATCAGGCCGCCGGGACAAGGCGCATGGAGTGCCGCGCCGCCCCCATCCTTACCGCCCATTCGCTGACCGAAGGACGCCTGATATGAGCGCCGACACAACCGAAGTTCACGATTACAAAGACACGCTGAACCTGCCCCGGACCGAGTTTCCGATGCGAGCGGGCCTGCCCCAGCGCGAGCCTGACTGGCTGGCGCGGTGGGAAAAGATCGGCGTCTATGACCGCCTGCGCGACAAGGCGAAAACCTCGACGCGCCTACCCTTTACCCTGCATGATGGCCCGCCCTATGCGAACGGGCACCTGCATATCGGGCATGCGCTGAACAAGATCCTCAAGGATATGGTGGTGCGCAGCCAGCAGATGATGGGCCGCGACGCGCGCTATATTCCCGGCTGGGATTGCCACGGCCTTCCTATCGAGTGGAAGATCGAGGAACAGTATCGCGCCAAGGGTCTGGACAAGGATGACGTGCCCGTCGTCGATTTCCGGCAGGAATGCCGCAAGTTCGCCGAAGGCTGGGTCGATATCCAGCGCGAGGAGTTCAAGCGTCTGGGCATCACCGGCACATGGGACAAGCCTTACCTGACGATGGATTTCCACGCCGAAGCCGTGATCGCGGCCGAGTTCCAGAAATTCCTGATGACGGGCACGCTCTATCAGGGATCGAAACCCGTGATGTGGTCGCCGGTCGAGAAAACAGCTCTGGCCGAGGCCGAGATCGAGTATCACGAGCATAAATCCCATACGATCTGGGTGCCGTTCCGTATCCGCACGACGGCAGGCACCGGGGCGCAGGATGCCTCGGACCTGCGCAACGCACGGGTCGTGATCTGGACGACAACGCCCTGGACGATCCCGTCCAACAAGGCCATCGCCTATAACCCCAAGCTGACCTATGGCCTGTATCACGTCGACGGCACGCAAGAGGAAAGCTGGACAAGTATCGGCGATCTTTATCTTTTCGCCGATGCGCTGGCCGAAGAATGCCTGACCAAGGCGCGTGTGACGGCCTTCACGCGCATCCGCACGGTCGGTGCCGAGGAATTCGACGGCATGGTCTGCGATCATCCCTTCCACGGGATCGACGGGGCCAATGGTTTCTGGGATTACGACGTGCCGATGATCGACGGCGATCACGTGACGGATGATGCGGGCACGGGTTTCGTGCATACCGCGCCCAGCCACGGTGCCGATGACTTCGACTGCTTCGTCAAGCGCAACTGGCTGGACCGGATGACCCATAACGTGGGCGAGGAATCCGAATTCCTGTCCCATGTGCCCTTTTTTGCGGGCCTCAAGGTGCTGGACCACAAGGGCAAGGAAGGCAAGGCGAACACCGCCGTGATCGAGAAGCTGGTCGAGGCCAAGGCGATCATCGCGCGCGGGCAGCTCAAGCACAGCTATCCGCATTCCTGGCGCTCGAAAGCGCCGGTGATCTTCCGCAATACGCCGCAATGGTTCGCCGCCATCGACAAGCCCGTGGGCGACGGGCAGGACGAGTATGGCAGCACGATCCGGGAACGCGCGCTGACCTCGATCGATCAACTGGTGACATGGACGCCGCCCACCGGGCGCAACCGTCTGTATTCGATGATCGAGGCACGGCCCGACTGGGTGCTGTCGCGCCAGCGCGCCTGGGGCGTGCCGCTGACCTGCTTTACCAAACGGGGCGCGCTGCCGACCGATCCCGATTTCCTGCTGCGCAACACCGATGTGAACGAGCGCATCCTGGCCGCCTTCGAGGCGGAAGGCGCAGACGCCTGGTACAAGGACGGTGCCAAGGAACGCTTCCTGTCCGGGATCGTGAACCCGGATGACTGGACCAAGGTCGATGACATTCTGGATGTGTGGTTCGATTCAGGCTCCACCCATGCCTTCGTGCTGCGCGACCGCGCCGACGGGTCCGAGGATGGTCTGGCCGATCTTTATCTGGAAGGCACCGACCAGCATCGCGGCTGGTTCCACTCTTCGATGCTGCAAGCCTGCGGCACGCGGGGGCGGGCGCCCTATCGCGGTGTGCTGACCCACGGGTTCACGCTGGACGAGAAGGGCAACAAGATGTCCAAATCGCTTGGCAATACCGTGGCCCCGGAACAGGTGGTCAAGCAATATGGCGCGGATATCCTACGGTTGTGGGTGGCGCAGTCGGATTACACCGCCGATTTGCGGATCGGGCCGGAAATCCTGAAAGGCACCGCGGATGGCTATCGCCGCCTGCGCAACACGATGCGCTTCCTGCTGGGATCGCTGGCTGATTTCACGGAAAGCGACCGCGTCGATCCCGCCGAGATGCCGGAACTGGAACGCTGGGTGCTGCACCGTCTGGCCGAACTGGATGCGCGCGTGCGCAGCGGCTATGCCGCCTATGATTTCCAGGGCGTGTTCCAGGCCGTGTTCAACTTCGCGACCGTGGACCTGTCGGCCTTCTACTTCGACATCCGCAAGGATGCGCTTTATTGCGATGGCGATACGCCCCGCCGCCGTGCCGCGCGCACGGTGCTGGATATCCTGTTCCACCGCCTGACCACATGGCTGGCCCCGGTTCTGGTCTTCACGATGGAAGAAGTCTGGCTGGAACGCTTTCCCGGCGAGGACAGCTCGGTCCATCTTCAGGATATCCCCGCAACGCCGGTGGAATGGCTGGACGAGGCGCTGGCCGCCAAATGGGCCCGCGTGCGCGCCGCACGCCGCGTGGTGACGGCGGCACTGGAAGTGCAGCGCACCGCCAAGGTGATCGGCGCCAGCCTCGAGGCCGCGCCCATGGTGCATGTCCGCGATCCCGAACTGCTCGAGATCCTTGGTTCGGTCGCCTTTGAGGATGTCTGCATCACATCCGCCATCGGGCTGAGCGGGGCCGAGGCCCCGGCCGAAGCCTTCCAGTTGCCGGATGTGCCCGGCGTGGCCGTGATCTTCCGCGAGGCCGATGGCGACAAATGCGAGCGCTGCTGGAAGATCCTGCCCGATGTGGGCAGCCATGCCCACGCGGGTGTCTGCGCGCGCTGTGACGAGGCGCTGGCCTGATCTGCGTCCCGCCTGCGTCGCGGGCGGGACATGGATATTTGAAGCAAGAAGAAACAAGGGGCGGTGCGCAGGCATCGCCCTTTTTTTCAGGCTCAGGCGGTGTCGCGCGCTGGGATGATCTGCTGCACGATCCCCACGAGCAGCAGATAGACCGAGGTCACCACCAGCCCCCAATGTGCCCAGCTTTCCGGGTGGAAATCCACCCAGGCGGCCCAGCCCGCGAAAAAGGTCCAGGCCAGCGCCATGGGCAGCGACAGCATCCGCCAGCGTTCCGTGCGCACGGGGTGGATGAACTTGAGCGGAAAGAACATCGCCACCGCCAGCGCCGAGACAAGGACGAGGATCACCCAGAAACTGGGCGACAGCGCAAACAGCACCAGCACCAGCATGTTCCAGCAGCCCGGAAAGCCGGAAAAGGAATTGTCTTTTGTTTTCATCCGCGTATCGGCGAAATACATCGCGCTGGCGAAGGTGATCACGATGATGGCGAACCAACCTGTCCAGCCGGGCAGCAGGTCGGACTTGAACAGCGCGAAGGCGGGGATGAAGACATAGGTCAGATAATCGATGATCAGGTCCAGCAAGACGCCATCGAACTCGCCCGCGTACTTTTTGACCTCGTATTTGAGCGCCAATGGCCCGTCGATCCCGTCCACGGCAAAGGCCACGACCAGCCAGAGGAACATCAGGTCCCACTTGCCATCGACCGCCGCCAGCATCGCCAGCATGGCAAAGACCGCGCCCGTGGCGGTGAACAGGTGAACGGCCAGCGCCTTGATCTGCGGTGTCATGCGGCCCCCTCGGCTTTGGTGGTGGCGCGGGGATGGCTGGCCTCATAGACCTGCATCAGCCGCGCCGTATCGACAGCCGTATAGGCCTGCGTGGTCGAGAGCGAGGCATGGCCCAGCAACTCCTGTATCGCGCGCAGATCGCCGCCCGCATTCAACAGATGCGTGGCGAAACTGTGCCGCATCGCATGGGGCGTGGCGCTGGCGGGCAGGCCCAGTTGCAGCCGCGCCTGTTCCATCACCTTCTGGATCGCGCGCGGGTTCAGCGCCCCGCCCCGCGTGCCGCGAAAGAGCGGTTCTGCGGCCTCCAGCGGATATGGGCACAGCCTGGCATAGCGGTTGACCGCATCGCGCGCGGCGCCGATCACCGGGACGACACGTTCCTTGCCGCCCTTGCCGATGATCCGCAGCACCGGCGGCAGCGGCAGATCCGCCCCGGTCAGGGACAGTGCCTCGGAAATCCGCAGGCCACAGCCATAAAGCACCGTGACCACCGCCATGTCGCGCGCGGCCACCCAGTCATGCCGTGATTGCAACTCGACCCGGTCGATCATGGCGCGCGCCGCATCCTCGGCCAAAGGCCGGGGCAGCTTGCGTTGGAACTTGGGGCTGCGCGTGGACAGGACGGCGGTCGGCTCGAAGCCTTCACGCTCGGCCAGCCAGCGATAGAAGGTCTTGACCGCCGACAGTTTGCGCGCCAGCGACCGTGCGCCCACGTCATCCGCGCGGGTCGCGGCCATCCAGGCCCGCATGTCCGAAACCGTGATCCGCGCCAGTGCCGCCAGACCCTGCGGCGCCCCGCTATGCGCGGCCATGAACCCCACGAAATCCAGAACGTCGCGGCGATAGGCTTCGATCGTGTTGTCGGACGCGCCCTTCAGGGTCTTTTGTCCCTCAAGCCAAGCGCGCACGGCTGCGGCGGCGGCGTCGGAGATCAGGCTCATGAGAGCCAGCGGCGCATCGATCTTTCGAAAACACCTGCAAAGAAGGCCAGCAGGTCGGTGCCCTGGCTGGGGTTGAACTGATGCGGGTCTTCTGCCCCCATGACCAGCATGCCGGGCAGGCGTCCTGCGCCGAAATCCAGCCGCAGGCAGGCTTCCGAGCGGATCCAGCCCGCCTTTTCGCCATAGATGGCGGCGCTGCCGTCCTGCATCTGGCGCAAGGTGACCTGACGCTGTGGCGCATCGCGCCCGCCGCTCAGGTAGTCCTGCACGAAACCGGGTTGCGCCACGCGCAGCACATCGCCAAGGCGCTGCACCACCGCGTCCTGATCATTCTGCACCGTTTCCAGCACCAGACGGATGCAATCCACCCGCAGGATTTCCGCAACCGGCCCGCCCAGATCGCGCAGGAACACCTCGAACTCGGTCGGATCAAGCATCCGCAGGATGGCGCGATGCACCTGATTGGTCCCGGCCAGATTGTCATAGGCGGCGGCGATCACGCTGCGATGCGTATCCTCCAGCCGGTCCAGCCGCGCCTCAAGGCGTTCCATCGCGATGCCGCGCAGGTCGATGATATTCGCGCCCATCATCCGCTCGTTCGCGGCAATCAGGGCGCGCATCAGGTCCCGATCCTCAAGGATGACATCGGGCTGCGCCATGATCTTGTCGCGCAGCGCGCTGTCCATTCCGGGTTTCGTGCTCATATGCCTCGGGTCCGTTTCTTGATTTCAGGGGTTATAACACGGGGTCAGAGGATTTTCTGCCCCGTTTTTTCCCAATCCTTCAAAAACGTGGCCAGACCCGCATCGGTCAGCGGGTGGCTTGCCAGTTTCTTGATCACCTCGGGCGGCGCGGTCATCACATCCGCACCGATCCGCGCGCAGTCCAGCACATGGTTCACCGTGCGGATGGACGCGGCCAGAATCTGGGTCTCGAAGCCGTAATTGTCATAGATGGTGCGGATATCCGCGATCAGATCCATGCCATCAAGATTGATATCGTCCAGCCGACCGATGAAGGGGCTGATGAACGTGGCCCCCGCCTTGGCCGCCAGAAGCGCCTGATTGGCGCTGAAGCACAGCGTCACGTTCACCATGAATCCGTCACCGGACAGCACTTTGCAGGCCTTCAGCCCGTCCCATGTCAGCGGCAGTTTCACCGCGATATTGGGGGCGATGGCGGCCAGCTTGCGCCCTTCGGCGATCATGGCATCGGCCTCCAGAGCCACGACCTCGGCACTGACGGGGCCATCCACCAGCTCCGCGATTTCGCGTGTCACTTCAATGATGTCGCGCCCGGACTTGAGGATCAGCGAGGGGTTGGTGGTCACACCATCGACCATGCCCAACGCGTTCAACTCGGCAATGGCGGCGATATCGGCTGTATCAACAAAGAACTTCATGACGCTCCCTCGGGGCTTGGCCTTTCGTTGCCTTGGCTTTACCCCATAGAGCGGAACCCTGAAACCCCTTTCACCCAAGGCCGATGCCCCGTGAGCGATTTCTTCCAACATGGCGACCTGATCGCGGTGCTGACCACGCAGCCGCTGGACCGGGTGCTGGATTACCGCGCGCCCGAGGGAGGCTGTCATCTGGGCGCTTTCGTCGAGGTCCCGCTTGGTCCGCGCCGGGTGCTGGGCGTGGTCTGGGGGCCGGGCCGGGGCGATTTCGATCTGGCCAAGGTGCGCTATGCCGCGCGCGTGCTGGATGTGGCCCCCATGCGCGAGGAGATGCAGGATTTCCTGACCCGTGCGGCCGATTACACGATGACGCCACTGCCCGCGATGCTGCGGCTGGCCACCCGCGCGCCGGGCTTGGGCGATCCGCCTGCGATGCGGCGGATCTACCGGCTGGGCGAGGGCCTGCCCGACCGCATGACGCCCGCACGCGAGAAGGTGCTGGAGGTCCTGCGTGACTATGGCGGGCTGGCCTTCACCTTGCGGGAACTGGCCGAGATGGCGGGCGTGTCCACGGGTGTGGTCAAGGGGCTGGCGGCGCAGGGTGCCGTGTCGGAGGAGGACAGCCCCCGCGATCTGCCCTTTCCGATGCTGGATCCGGGCCAGCCCGGCAAGGCGCTGAACGACGATCAGGCAGCCGGGGCCGAGGCGCTGCGCGCCGCTGTGGCAAAGGGCACCTATGGCACGACGCTTTTGCGGGGTGTGACAGGGTCGGGCAAGACCGAAGTCTATCTTGAGGCGGTAGCCGAGGCGTTGAGGCAGGGGCGGCAGGCTTTGGTTTTGCTGCCCGAGATTGCCCTGACCGCCGAATTCCTGACCCGCGTCGAGGCCCGGTTCGGGGCGCGGCCCGCGGAGTGGCATTCCGGCGTGACCGTGACCGAACGCCGCCGCATCTGGCGCATGGTGGCGGAAGGCGGCGCTCAACTGGTGGTGGGGGCGCGGTCGGCGCTGTTCCTGCCCTACCGCGATCTGGGCCTGATCGTGGTGGATGAGGAGCACGACACCTCCTACAAGCAAGAGGACGGGGTGCTTTACAACGCCCGCGACATGGCGGTGCTGCGCGCCGCGATTTGCGGGGCAAGGGTGGTGCTGGCCTCGGCCACGCCAAGCCTTGAAAGCTGGGCCAATGCGGAAGCGGGCAAGTATGACAAGCTGGTCCTGACCGACCGTTTCGGCGCGGCGGTCCTGCCCGAGATGCGGGCGATCGACATGCGGGCGGAAACCTTGCCGACGAACCGCTGGATCTCGCCCACGCTCCAGCGGGCCGTGACGCAGCGGATCACGCTTGGCGAGCAGGCGCTGCTCTTCATCAACCGGCGCGGCTATGCGCCGACGACGGTGTGCCGGGCCTGCGGGCATCAAATCGGCTGCGATCACTGCGACGCGCGGATGGTGGAGCATCGATTTCTCAAGCGTCTGGTTTGCCACCAATGCGGCGAGACGAAGCCGATGCCGGAGGCTTGCCCCGCCTGCCATGTGGAGGGCAAGCTGGCCCCTGTCGGCCCCGGTGTGGAGCGGCTGACCGAAGAGGCGCAGGCCCTGTTCCCGGAGGCGCGGGTGGCGACGCTGTCGTCGGATATGTATGCCTCGGCTCGTGCACTCAAGGCCGAGATCGAGAGCATCGCCAGCGGTGGGGCGGATGTCATCATCGGCACGCAGCTGGTGGCCAAGGGGCACAACTTTCCGCTGCTCACGCTGGTGGGGGTGATCGACGCGGATCTGGGCCTGCAAGGATCGGACCTGCGCGCGGCCGAGCGGACGTTCCAGCTGATGCGGCAGGTCGCCGGGCGGGCGGGCAGGGCCGAGAAGCGGGGGCAGGCGCTTCTCCAGACCCATCAGCCCGAACACCCGGTGATCCGCGCCATCCTTGCGGGGGATGAGGAGGGGTTCTGGCGCGCCGAGGCCGAGGAGCGGCGACAGGCGGGGGTTCCCCCTTACGGGCGGATGGCGGGGATCATCATCTCGGCCACCGAGGCGCAGGCGGCCTTCGATCTGGGCACGCATCTGGCGCGGCAGGATGCCCCGCTCAGGGCCATCGGGGCACAGGTCTATGGCCCCGCCCCGGCCCCCATCGCCCGGATTAGGGGGCGGCACCGGGTCAGGCTGCTGGTGCGGGCCGACAAGGGCGCGCCATTGCAGGCCGCATTGGGGCGCTGGCTGGGGCAGGTAAGGCTGACGGGGAGCCTGCGGCTGGCCGTGGATATTGATCCGCAGAGTTTCTATTGAGGGGGTTTGGGGGCGTGTCCCGCCGTGGGACATTTTATGGATTGTGGAAATTCAATGGGTTACGCGGGCGTGTTAGGGGAATTTTAACGATCTGGCGGAAAGTCGCGTTGGTCGGCTATGCGGGACAAGGCGGGCGTTCGACTAGAGCGGCGTTGGGATAGTAGTCGTAGGGTGCGTGCTTGCACGCACCACTCCCCCGCAACAAGAAACGGTGCGTGCAAGCACGCACCCTACGGTTCGCTCCCCCTCGCATCAAGAAACGGTGCGTGCCAGCACGCACCCTACGGTTCGCTGGCGTTGGATCGCCACCCCGCGTGTCGGCGAGGGCGCCGCCTGCGCTGAGCGTCGTGATTGCGCCCTTACCCCATCCGTTCCGAGGCATAGCTTCCGGGGCTGGCGGGGAAGACCACGGTTTTGTTGCCGTTCTGGAAGACGCGGTGATGGATATGGGCGTGGATCGCGCGGGAGAGGACCTGTGCTTCCACATCGCGGCCAAGGCTGACGTAGTCATCCGCACTTTGGGCATGGGTGATGCGGACGGTGTCCTGTTCGATGATCGGGCCTTCGTCCAGATCGGCGGTGACGTAATGGGCGGTGGCACCGATCAGTTTCACGCCGCGTTCATAGGCTTGCTTATAGGGGTTCGCCCCCTTGAAGCTGGGCAGGAAGGAATGGTGGATGTTGATGATCCGGCCGGACATTTTCTGGCAGATCGCATCCGACAGCACCTGCATGTAGCGGGCGAGCACGATCAGCTCGGCCCCCGACTCCTCGACCAGCGCCATCAGGCGGGCTTCGGCCTCGGGCTTGTTGTCCTTGGTGACCTTGATCTGGTGGAAGGGCAGGTCGTGGTTCACCACCACTTTCTGATAGGTCATGTGGTTGGACACCACGCCCACGATGTCGATGGGCAGCGCGCCGATGCGCCAGCGATAGAGCAGGTCGTTCAGGCAATGGCCGAAATTCGACACCATCAGCAGAACCTTCATCCGCTGGCCGGCCTCATGGATCGCCCAGTCCATCGCGAAGGTGGCGGCAATGGGGGCGAAACCCTCGCGCAGCGCGTCCGGCCCGGTGCCGGTTTCCGCCAGAAAGGTCATCCGCGCAAAGAACATGCCCGTCAGCGGGTCGTCGAACTGGTGGCTGTCGGTGATGTTGCAGCCATTCGCCGCCAGAAACCCCGAGATCGCGGCGACGATTCCGCGGGTCGACGGGCATTGGACGGTCAGCACATGATGGGTCATCGGTCTCTCCGGGTCACTCTGTTGCCCGGTTGGTAGCAGCAGGCCCGAGGGCAGGACAGCCCGGAAACGACCGCCCCATGCGCCCGCGCGACGCAGGTGCAAGAGCGGGGGCCTCCGGGGCCTGTCGCGGGTCAGGCGATGACGGTGCGGCCCTGCTGATCGACCACGAGATCGGTCAGGATCGCGCCCACCCACATGGCGCAGAGCGCGGCCCATGCGGTGCCCACGAAGATCGACCCGCCGGTGACGCCCGCGCCGATGGCGCAGCCTCCGGCCAGCATCCCGCCGAAGCCCATCAGGGCCGCGCCGAACATGGCGCGACGCATGTTGCTTTCATTTTCGAAGCCCTGAAACTTGAACTCGCGCGTGATGACGGCGGCCAGGAAAGAGCCGAGGAACACACCCGGCACCAGCCCGACATCGAATTCCAGCACCGCCGCGCGGTCCAGCGTGAACATCAGCATCCGGGCCGAGGGTCCGGTGAAGCTGGCGCTTTCGATCTGCACGGGGTCAAAGGCGATCTGCGACAGACCGAAGGTCAGCACCCATCCCAGCGCCACGGCAAAGCCCACGCCCGAGGCGAAGACCAGCCGCATCGCGCCGATCCGGTTGCGGCGGGACAGTTCCAGCGCCAGCAGGGCCATGGCGGCCCCGAAGGCCAGTCCCGCCCAATCGGGCAGGTGCAGCGCTAGCAGGATATCCATGTTGCGCCCGCCCGACGTGACCCATAGCCCTGCCAGCCCGTCGCGAAGGGGGCCGAGCCAGCCGGTGATGCTCATCTGGGCGACCACGGCGAAGATCAGGCCCGACACGATGGAGCGCAGGTTGCCGGTGGCCCCCAGCACCAGAAGCCGGCCCGAACAGCCGCGCGCCAGCACCATGCCGATGCCGAAGATCAGCCCACCGATGATGGCGCCTGACCAGCTGCCCGGCACGGCCATCATGCGGGCATCGGCGGCGCGCATCAGGCCCAGCATCTGCGCGCCCTGCACCCAGACGATGGCGGTCGAGATGGTCAGCAGCCAGACGGCCACCTTGTCGCCCAGCTGGCCGCGGGCGAATTCCACCGTCGCCGCGCGCAGGCAGAAGCGCGAGCGTTGCGCGGCGGCGCCGAACACGACGCCTGTGAGCAGCCCCAGAAGGGCGGCGGTTGGCTCTTCGCCGATGCGGTCCACCACGCTGAGCAGGTCCATGGCACCAATCCCGTTTCCATTATGTGCCATGGGCAATGACAGGGGCGGCGGGCCCTGTCCTTGATCCAGATCAGAGGGGGTGTTCTGGGGCGTCAGGCAGGTCGAAAGCGTCGGTCGCGGTGTCGCTTCTGTCCGCGAAATCCGGCGGGCGGCGCTGTATCCGCTGTCGGGCAGGCAGGGCGCGCGGCAGAAGGATGGCGGGCATGGAGCAGATCGGAGTGCCGGAGGTAGGCCAGATGGAGGGGCAGGCCGGGATGCTGGCCGCGGCCTTGATGGCGATGGCGGCCTTGCCGGTGCGGGTCGATCTGGCCACGCTGCCGCTGGAGGGGGGCGAGGATCCGGCCTTCGGCACGGTGCGCTGGCGGACGCTGTTCTGTGCGGATCGCACGGCCACCGGCGGCGTGGTCATGGGGATCGCGGAATTCGCGCCCGGCGGGACCTTGCTGCCGCATCGCCACAGCCCGGCCGAGGTCTATTTCGGGCTGGAGGGGGCGGCAGTCGTGACCGTGGACGGGGTGCCGCAGGCGATGGGGCCGGGGGTGGCATTGTTCATTCCGGGGGATGCCGAACATGGCACGGTGGCGGGGGCTGAGGGGTTCCGGATGCTTTACGTCTTTCCGCGCGACCGTTTTTCCGAGGTGGAGTATCGGTTTTCGCCGCTCTGAGCGTGGATCGCGGGCGCACAGGGGGATGTGCGCGGATAGGGTGATCTGGCCTCTCGCCAAGCGCGAAAAATCGGCGTAAGCCGTTAACATGCAAATCATTCCGCTTGCCCATGCCAAGGATTTGCCGGTCTGGCGCAGACCGGTGACGCTGCTGTTCGTGATGGCCGCCGCGATGCCCATCGCCTTTGCCACATGGTCGGCGCTGCTCAATAACTTCGTGATCGAGGTGGCGCAGTTCGACGGCTCGGACATTGGCTGGCTGCACACGGTACGGGAGATTCCGGGGTTTCTGGCGATTGGCGTGATCGCGATCCTGATGTTCATGCGCGAGCAGGTGCTGGGAATGGTGGCGCTGATCCTGCTGGGGGTGGCGACGGCGATGACCGCGTGGTTTCCCAGTCTGGGCGGGATTCTGACGATCACCATGCTGTCGTCGATCGGGTTTCATTATTACGAGACGGTGAATCAGTCCTTGCAGTTGCAATGGCTGCCCAAGGACCGCGCGCCGCAGATGTTGGGCTGGCTGCTGGCGGCGGGGTCGGGGGCGACGCTTGTCGCCTATCTGTGCATCATCGTGACATGGGAGGCGTTGGGCCTGACCTATAACATGGTCTACTTGCTGTCGGGCGGCTTCACGGCGGCGGTGGCCCTGTTCGCGCTTCTGGCCTATCCGCAGTTCGAGGCGCCCGATCCGCAGATCAAGAAGATGGTGCTGCGGCGGCGGTACTGGCTGTATTATGCGCTTCAGTTCATGTCGGGCGCGCGGCGGCAGATCTTTGTCGTCTTCGCAGGCTTCATGATGGTCGAGAAGTTCGGTTTTCGCGTCCATGAGGTCACCGCATTGTTCACCATCAATCTGGTGGTCAACATGATCGCGGCCCCGCTGCTGGGCCGGGCGGTGGCGCGCTGGGGCGAGCGCAAGGCGCTGGCGGTGGAATATACGGGGCTGGTCTGCGTGTTTCTGGGCTATGGCGGGATCTACTGGTTCGGCTGGGGCGTGATGATGGCGGCGTTCCTTTATGTGATGGACCACGTTTTCTTTGCCATGGCGCTGGCGCTGAAGACCTATTTCCAGAAGATCGCCGATCCGCGCGACATTGCGCCGACGGCGGCGGTCGCCTTTACCATCAATCACATCGCTGCGGTTTTCCTTCCGGCGTCGCTGGGCTATCTGTGGCTTGTCTCGCCGAGTTCGGTTTTCGTGCTGGCGGCGGCCATGGCGGGTATCTCTTTCTGTCTGGCCATGCTGATCCCGCGCCATCCCGAACCCGGGAACGAGACGATTTTTGCCCGGTTCCTGCCGGCCCCGGCGGAGTGACCCTGCATGCCAAGCCCTGATCTGACCGAAGTTGCCGAGCGCCCCGCAGTGAGTGGCAAATCACAAGCGAAGTTCCTGACCGGATCGACCATGCGTCATGTGGTCGTGATGACGCTGACAGGCTCGCTGGGGCTGAGCTTTCTGTTTCTGGTGGATTTTCTGGCGTTGTGGTGGATCAGCCGTCTGGAGAACGAGGTGCTGATCACCGCCATCGGCTTTGCGGGGACGATCCAGTTCTTCGTGATGTCCGTGGCCGTGGGGATGATGATCGGCGCCGTTGCCTTGGTCAGTCGCGCGCTGGGCATGGGCGACCCCGAGGAGGCGCGCCGGATCGCCACATCGGCGATGATCTATGGCGCGAGTTTCCAGACGGCGCTGGCCGTTCTGGTCTTCATCTTCCGTCGCGAGATCCTGATCTGGACCGGGGCCGAGGGCGCGGCGCTGGAGGTGGCGGTCGATTTCCTTGGGATCTCGCTGCCGTCCTTGCCCTTTGTCGCCATCGGCATGTGCGCGAGCGCGGTGCTGCGCGCGGCGGGCGAGGCGTGGCGGTCCATGATGGTTACAGTGTCGGCGGGCGTTGTGGCGCTGATCGTCGATCCGATCCTGATCGTCTGGATGGGCTATGGCGTGAGCGGTGCGGCCATGGCCATCGTGCTGTCGCGGCTGGCGATGGCGGTGATGGGCTTCTATTGGGTCAGCCGGTCGCGCAACCTGCTGGCGCGCCCGAGTCTGATCGACCTGCGCGCCTTCCTTATGCCTTTCGCGGCGATTGCCATTCCGGCTGTGGCGACGCAGGTCTCGACCCCTTTCGGCAACTGGATTCTTGTGCGGGCCATGGCGCAGCATGGGGACAGCGCCGTGGCGGGTCTGGGCGTGGTGATGCGCCTGACCATCGTCTGTTTCGGGGGCATTTTCGCGCTTTCGGGGGCGATCGGCGGGATCATCGGGCAGAATTACGGGGCCAAGCAATATGACCGCGTGGCCTCGGCCTATACCGATGCGCTGAAATTCTGCGCCATCTATACTGCCGTGATCTGGGTGCTGCTGATCCTGTCCGCGGATCTGATCGCGGGGTCCTTCGGGCTGGGGGAAGACGGGGCCGAGATCGTGCGGGTCTTTGCCTTCTACGCGGCGGGGACCTTCGTGTTCACAGGCGCGCTGTTCGTGTCCAATGCAGCGTTCAACAATCTGGGTCGTCCGCTTTGGGCGACGGCGGCCAATTGGGCGCGCGATGCGATCCTGATGGCGCCACTGGCCTTTGGTCTGGGCGCGCTCTATGCCGGGGGCGGGGTGATCATGGGGCAGGCGCTGGCCAATACGCTGGCGGGCATTCTTGCGGCCTGGATCGGCTGGCGCTTTGTGCGCCGCCTGAACGGGCGGCCTGCACCCGTGCTTGACGGCAGGCCCGCATCCACATAACGGCTTGGGTCACACCTGTCCGGAGAGATGCCATGCCCACTTTCACCGCCATTACCACCCTGACCGGCAAGACCCCCGCCGAGGCGCTGGGCGAGGCTGTCGAGACCCTGACCCCGGAACCCGAGGGCGTGGGCGTCTTCGAGATCGAGGATGGCTCGGGCCTGTGGGAAGTGGCCTGCTACTTTACCGAAAAGCCCGACCATGCGGGGCTGGCGCTGCTGGCGACGATCCACGGGGCGAAACCCTTTGCCATTTCCGAACTGCCCGAGACCGACTGGGTGGCCAAGGTCAAGCGCGAGCTGTCGCCGGTCGTGGCGGGGCGGTTCTTCGTCTATGGCAGCCATGACGCGGACAAAGTGCCCGACGGGGTCGAGGCACTGCTGATCGAGGCGGCGATGGCCTTTGGCACGGGGCATCACGGCACGACGCAGGGCTGTCTGCGGGCGCTGGACCGTCTGGATAACGGCGGGTTCACGGGGCAATCCGTGGCCGATATCGGCTGCGGCACCGCCGTTCTGGCGATGGCGGCGGCGCGGATCTGGCCGAACCCGGTGCTGGCGGGCGATATCGACGAGGTCGCGGTCGATGTGGCCGAGGCCAATGTGTCAGCAAATGGGCTGGAAGGGCGCGTCCATTGTGTCGAGGCGACAGGGTTTGACCATCCGGCCATCGCGGCGGCCAGCCCCTTTGATCTGGTCTTTGCCAATATCCTGAAAGGTCCCTTGATCGATCTGGCCCCCGACATGGCAAAACACCTGATTGCAGGGGGCTATGCGATCCTGTCGGGAATCCTGAACGAGCAGGCCGACGAGGTGATCGAGGTTTACTCAACCAATGGTATTAATCTTGTGAATCGCGAAGAAATTGGCGAGTGGACGACGCTGACTCTTCGTAAAAATTGATAGATTAAGGTTAAATTGCAGCGGCTTGGGCGGACTTGCCTTAGTTATGCCGTAATTCCCGCATAAGCAGAGTACCAGATTTTCGGTGGGGGCCGATGTTGGGAGCTCTGACATGTCAGATGCATTTCAGGATTTTGACAACCGCTTGCGGCGCATCCAGAAGTCGCGGGTCAAGCTGGCGAATGGCTATGTTTCGGTCGTCGGGGACGATGGTCTGATCGTCGTCAAGCCGCGCCGCACACGGCGTTCCTTTTCCCTTCGCGTTCTCACCTTCGTGATTGTTGGGTTTCTTGGCTTCAAGATCATGATCCTGGCGGTTCTGGGTCTGCCGGTCTATCAGGATCGCGTGGCGTCCCTGCAAAAGGGATCGACGGTCGAAAAGGCCGGGGCTTGGCTGATGCAGGCCGATCCGCTCAGCGTGACATTGGCCGACAAGCTGCGCCGGTATCTGCCCTGATCCGGGGACCGTTTGGCTGGCGCTGATCCGCAGAATTGAAAAAGCCGCGCATCCTTTCGGGACGCGCGGCTTTTTGCTGCCGTGAGTGGCGCCTGGGTCGGATCAGCGATTCTTGACCACGATGTCGATGTCGCCACGGCACAGGCCGATGTCTTCCAGCTCGCGGTCCGAAAGTTTGGACAGCGCGTTGCGGGTGATGCGGGCGTCATTCCAAGCCGACACGATGCCGACGAGGGTCGAGAAGAAACCAGCCTGGCCAGAGGCCTGGGCGGCGGTGCGGGGGGCGTCATAAACAGCCATGTTCGTTTTCCTTGGTTGCGCGTCTGCGCGGTGAATGGGTCAAAGGGTGTCAAGACCTGTAACGGTCCTCTTTCTGCAGCTGCACATAGTTTGCCTTGATTCCCGGCACAAGACGGGCTGTTTGCATAGGTCTTATGCGACTTGTGCATGGGTCTGGATTTGGCGCAGGATCAAGAAAACAAGGCGGAAATGGGACATGGATTCTGTCGCTTTCAGTGCTGAAAGCGACGAATCCGCCCTAAATTCTGCATTGCAGCATCGCGGGGCGTCCTGAGCGGGCTTTCGCTTTGGGATTTCCTTTTGTTCGCCTTTCGTGCTAGTGCATCAAAAAAGCAACAGAGCAGGGGCAGATGATGCGGGTTTTGGGGATCGATCCCGGCTTGAGAAACCTCGGCTGGGGCATCATTGATGTCGATGGCAGCCGCCTGACCCATGTCGCCAATGGAATCTGCCACTCCTCGGGGGATGATCTGTCGCTGCGGTTGCTGGCGCTGCATGAGCAGCTGACCGCCGTTGTCGCGCAATACCGGCCCGATACGGCGGCGGTGGAGCATACATTCGTGAACAAGGACGGTGTCGCCACGCTGAAACTGGGGCAGGCGCGCGGGATCGCCTTGCTGGTACCGGCGCAGGCCGGGTTGACGGTGGGCGAATATGCCCCGAATGCGGTAAAAAAGACCGTGGTCGGCGTGGGCCATGCGGCCAAGGAACAGGTGCAGCATATGGTGCGGATGCAGTTGCCGGGCGTGGTTCTGGCGGGGCCGGACGCGGCGGATGCCTTGGCGGTGGCGATCTGCCATGCCCATCATGGGGCCGCCGGCAGCCCGCTGGCCGCCGCGATCCGGAGGGCGACGGCATGATCGGAAAGCTGACTGGCCGCATAGATTACCGCGCCGAGGATCATTTGCTGATCGACGTGGGCGGGGTGGGGTATCTGGTCTATTGCTCGGACCGGACGCTGGCCGCCCTGCCGGGGCCGGGCAATGTGGTGGCGCTTTATACCGATCTGGTGGTGCGCGAGGATCTGATGCAGCTTTACGGCTTTCCCACGCTGCTGGAGAAGGAATGGCACCGCCTTCTGATGGGGGTGCAGGGCGTGGGGGCCAAGGCAGCGCTGGCCATTCTGGGCGCTTTGGGGGCGGAAGGTGTCAGTCGCGCGATCATGCTGGGCGACATGAACGCGATCAAGGCGGCCAAGGGCATCGGCCCCAAGACCGCGCAGCGCGTGGTGATCGAATTGAAGGACAAGGCCCCCGCCGTGATGGCGATGGGCGGCACCCTGTCGGCGGCGATGGGCACCGCGCCCGCGGCGGTGGAGGGCGAGGTGATCGACGCCGCTCCCGCAGCGCGCAAGGCGCCTGCTCCCGCGCGGCCATCCGGCAGTGCGGCGGCGCAATCGGATGCCTTGTCCGCCCTGACCAATCTGGGTTATTCCCCCGGAGATGCGGCAGGCGCCGTGGCCCGCGCGGCGATGGACGCGCCCGAGGCCGATGCCGCCGCCCTGATCCGCGCCGCCCTCAAGGCGCTGGCCCCGAAAGGGTAAGAGATGACGCAGCCCGACCCGATTCTGGACCCGACACAGCAGCCCGAGGATTTCGATCGCGCCCTGCGTCCGCAGGGCTTGGACGAGTTCATCGGACAGGCCGAGGCGCGGGCGAATCTGCGCGTCTTCATCCAGTCGGCGCGCCAGCGCGGCGAGGCGATGGATCACACGCTGTTTCATGGCCCCCCCGGTCTGGGAAAGACCACGCTGGCGCAGATCATGGCGCGCGAATTGGGGGTGGGGTTTCGGATGACATCCGGCCCCGTGCTGGCCAAGGCGGGCGATCTGGCGGCGATCCTGACCAATCTGGAAGCGCGCGATGTGCTGTTCATCGACGAGATCCACCGGCTGAACCCGGCGGTGGAGGAGGTGCTTTACCCCGCGCTGGAGGATTTCCAGCTTGATCTGGTGATCGGCGAGGGACCTGCGGCGCGGACCGTGCGGATCGAATTGCAGCCCTTCACGCTGGTGGGGGCGACCACGCGGATGGGCTTGCTGACCACGCCATTGCGTGATCGTTTCGGGATTCCCACGCGGCTGGTTTTCTATACGGATGCGGAACTCTATGAGATCGTGATCCGCAATGCCCGGCTTTTGGGGGCGCCCGCCGAGGAAGGCGGCGCGATGGAGATCGCGCGCCGGTCACGCGGCACGCCGCGCATCGCGGGGCGCCTGTTGCGCCGCGTGGTGGATTTCGCGCTGATCGAGGGCAATGGCCGCGTGACGCGCGAGATTGCGGATTACGCGCTGACCCGGCTGGGCGTGGATCATCTGGGGCTGGACGGGGCGGATCGGCGTTACCTGCGTCTGATCGCCGAGAACTATCAGGGTGGCCCGGTGGGGATCGAGACGCTGTCGGCGGCGCTGTCGGAAAGCCGCGATGCGCTGGAAGAGGTGATCGAGCCTTTCCTGCTGCAACAGGGGCTGATCCAGCGCACGCCGCGCGGCCGGATGCTGGCGCAGAAGGCGTGGACGCATCTGGGGCTGGATGCGCCCAAGCGTGAGGCCGATCTGTTCGGCTGAGGCGTGGACTTTGAGTATTTTTGGCAAGATGAAGGAAAGGGCGCGGGCATGGCGGAGGCGTTGAGCGCGAAGGATGTCGAGGCGCTGTTCACGCGGTCTGATGGCACATATGCCTTTGCGCGCTGGGGGCGGCCGATCGCGCCTGTGGTGTTCGGGGTCGAGGATGAGACACTGGCCGTGATCAAGGGCGCGCTGGAGGCGGTTGTGACGCTGGCGGGCCATGAGATGGCCGAGACCGACCCGGAACTGGGCGCGAACCTGATGGTGTTCTTCTGCCGTGATTGGGATGAGTTGGCAGATGTGCCCAATCTGGACCGTCTGGTGCCGGACCTTGTGCCCCTGGTGGCGCGGTTGAAGGCGGCGGAGGCCAATCAATACCGGATTTTCCGCTTTGATGCGGCAGGCGGGATCAAGGCGAGTTTCGTGTTCTTGCGGATGGATGCGCATTTGCAGGCGGTGGGGGCGGATGTTCTGGCGCTGTCACAAGTGGTGCAGACGATTTTGCTGTGGTCGGATATGGCGTTTCGGGATCGCTCGCCGCTGGCGGTGGCGGGCGGGCAAACGATCCTGCGGCCCGAGATCGCGGGGCTGATCCGGGCGGCCTATGATCCGGTGATGCCTGTAGTGGCGCAGGATGCGTCCCATGCGTTGCGTCTGGTGGCGCGGCTGGGGCGGGTGGTGTGATCAGCCTGGCGTGCCGCCCAGGGCGCGGGTGATCTCGGCCGCGGCGGCGGCGACCTGGCGGCCATAGTCGGGGATGCTGCGCGCGTCGAAGCGGGCCGAGGGGCCGGAGATGGAGACGCCGCCCACAGCCTCGCCCTGCGCGTCGAAGATGGCGGCGCCGATACAGGCCATGCCCAGATGCCGCTCCTCGCGGTCAAAGGACCAGCCGCGCGCGCGGGTCAGGTCGAGATCGGCGAAAAGCTCGGCCGGGGTGGAAAGCGTGTGATCCGTGAAGGCGGGCAGGCCCGCCGATTGGATCAGCGCGCGCAGGCGGGGTTCGGACAGGGTGGCGAGGATGGCCTTGCCGGTGCCCGAGGCATGCATCGGCGTGCGCGTACCCGGGTTGAAGAAGGCGCGGATCGGGTGCGGGGTTTCGATCTGGCCGATGAACACCACCTCGGCCCCGTCGCGGATGGCAAGATTCGCGGTTTCGCCCGTGGAGTCCATCAATGCGCGCATGACAGGGCGGCTGAGTTCGGCCAGATTCATGCGCTTGAGGAAGGAGGCGCCCGTCCGATAGGCCTCGATGCCCACCATCCAGTCCTGCGTCGCCTCATCCAGTTCGGCGAAACGGTGTTTTTGCAGCGTGGTCAGGATGCGGTGCGTGGTGGCCGTGGGGATGCCGAGGCTGAGCGACAGATCGGTCAATGAGGCGCGTTCCTGCCGGGCCAGTGCGTGCAGCACGCCCAAGGCGCGGTCCAGCGCCTGCATGGTTTGCGCGCCGGTGTCGGTGAAGGGCGATTTGGGGCGGCCGCGTGATTTGCGTTCGGTCTGGGTCATGGATCTGTCCTGATGCGGGCTTGGCTGCCGCACAGGGTAGATCATTTCTGAAAAATATTTTCAATGTGGGGATGAAAAGATTTTTCAGAAACAGGAAAAATCATAAAAAACAGGTGGTCAGCGTCTTTTTGTCAGAAGTGGAAAGAGTTTTTGAGAAAATTGCGGGCTGGGAAAACTCTGCTACCCTAGGGGCAACTCAGGAGGAGAGCGACCATGTCCGACCAGAACCCGGTGTTCATCCCCGGCCCGACCAATATCCCCGATCGTCTGCGTCTTGCGATGCAGGTGCAGACCCGCGATCATCGCGCGCCGGATTTTGTCGATACTTTTGCCCCCGTGCTGGAAGATACCAAGCGTGTCTTTGGCACTGTGTCGGGGCGCGTTATCACCTTTCCGTCCAGCGGGACGGGCGGATGGGAGGCGGCGATCAGCAATACGCTGTCGCCCGGTGATCGTGTGCTGGTGGCGCGCTATGGCATGTTCTCGCATCGCTGGATCGACATGTGCCAGCGGCATGGGCTGGATGTGCAGGTGATCGACTGCGACTGGGGGACGGGCGCGCCGGCGGACCTGTTCGCAGAGGCGTTGCGCGCGGATAAAGTGCACAAGATCAAGGCGGTGCTGGTCACGCATAACGAGACGGCGACGGGTGTCGTGTCGGACATTGCCGCCGTGCGCGGTGCGATGGACGGGGCGGGGCATCCGGCGCTGTTGATGGTGGATTGCGTCAGTTCCCTGGCCTCGATGCCCTTCGAGATGGACGCCTGGGGCGTGGATATCGCGGTGGCAGGGTCGCAAAAGGGGTTCATGCTGGCGACCGGCATGGCGATCCTAGGGGTCAGTGAAAAGGCGCTGAGCCATATGGACAGCGCGAAGCTGCCGCGCACGTTTTTCGATTTCCGCGACATGCTGGCGGCCAATGCCAAGGGGGGCTTTCCCTATACGCCGCCCTTGCAATTGATCTACGGGATGCGTGAGAGCCTGAAGATGCTGTTCGAGGAGGGGTTGGACAATGTCTATGCCCGCCATACGCGGCTGGCGGGGGGCGTCCGGGCGGCGGTGCGGGCTTGGGGGATGGATCTGGTGGCGCGGTCGCCGGAGCTATATTCCGATACGGTGTCGGCCATCTATGTGCCGAAAGGGTTCGACAGTAACGCGCTGACGGAACATGCCTTTTCGGCCTATGGCCTGTCTTTCGGGATCGGGTTGGGGCAGATGAATGGCAAAGCCTTCCGCATCGGGCATCTGGGGATGCTGACCGATGTGATGGTCCTGTCGGGGCTGGCGGGGATCGAGATGGCGATGGCGGATCTGGACTATCCGATCCGGCTGGGCGCAGGCGTGGCGGCGGCGCAGGATCATTTCCGGGCGACGCGCGCGGCATCCTTGAAATCAGCGGCGTGAGGAGGCGATGAAAGACGTGATTTATCCAAGTTTTGACGATGTGATCGCGGCGCATGAGCGGATCCTGCCCTATATCCATCGCACGCCTGTGCTGACATCGACTTACCTGAACGCGCTGACCGGGGCCGATCTGCATTTCAAATGCGAGAACTTCCAGAAGGCGGGTGCCTTCAAGGTGCGGGGCGCCTGCAATGCGGTGTTCGGCCTGCCCGAGGAGAAACTGGCGCGCGGTGTGGCGACGCATTCCAGTGGCAACCATGCGCTGTCGCTGTCCTATGCGGCGGGGCGGCGGGGGATCCCCTGCACGGTGGTGATGCCGCGCACCGCGCCCGAGGCCAAGAAGGCGGCCGTGCGGGGCTATGGCGGGCGGATCGTGGAATGCGAGCCGTCCACCAGCAGCCGCGAGGCGGTCTTTGCCCAAGTGGTCGAGGAAACGGGCGCGGAATTTGTGCATCCCTACAATGACTTGCGCGTGATCACGGGGCAGGCGACATGCTCGCGCGAATTGATGGAGCAGGTCGAGGGTCTGGACGGGATCGTGGCCCCGATTGGCGGCGGCGGCATGATTTCGGGCACCTGCCTGACCGTGTCGAGCACCGCGCCGGGGGTGAAGATCTATGCGGCAGAGCCGCTGAATGCGGATGACGCGGCGCGTAGTTTCCGCGCGGGACATATCATCGCGGATGATGCGCCGGTGACTGTGGCGGATGGCCTGAAAGTGCCGCTCAAGGAGAATACATGGCACTATGTGTCCAACCATGTGACCGATATCCTGACCGCGACGGAGGAGGAAATCATCGCGGCCATGAAGCTGACATGGGAGCGGATGAAGATCGTGATCGAGCCAAGCTGCGCCGTGCCGCTGGCCGTGATCCTGAAGAATAGGGACGTTTTTGCGGGCAAGCGCATCGGCGTCATCATCACCGGCGGCAACGTCGATCTGGACAAATTGCCCTGGATGCAGGGCTGAGGAGACACCCCATGACCAAACATGTGAACCTGTCGGATTATGAAGTGGGCTATGATATTCCCGCCGCGATCGGGATGGATGAAAAGGATATCCAGACGCCGTGTCTGGTGCTTGATCTGGACGCTTTGGAGTGGAATATTGCAAAGATGGGTCGTTTCGCGCAAGAAATGGGCGTGAGGCACCGGGTGCATGGCAAGATGCACAAGTCCGTGGATGTGGCGTTGTTGCAGGAGCGTCTGGGCGGATCTTGCGGCGTGTGCTGCCAGAAGGTGTCCGAGGCCGAGGTGTTCGCGCGCGGCGGGATCAAGGATGTGCTGGTCAGCAATCAGGTGCGCGATCCGGCCAAGATCGACCGACTGGCGCGCATTCCCAAGCTGGGGGCACGCACGATTGTCTGCGTGGATGACGTGGAAAATGTCGCCGATCTGTCGGCGGCAGCGGTCCGGCATGGCACGCAGATCGAATGTCTGGTCGAGATCGACTGCGGCGCGGGGCGCTGCGGGGTGACGACGACGCCTGCTGTGGTGGAAATCGCTCGGGCGATTGATTCCGCGCCTGGCCTGCGGTTCGCGGGTTTGCAAGCCTATCAGGGCGCGATGCAGCACATGGACAATTATGATGACCGCAAGGCCAAGATCGACATTGCCGTGGCGCAGGTGCGCGATGCGGTCGAGGGGTTGAAGGCCGTGGGGCTGGACTGCGATATCGTCGGCGGCGGCGGCACGGGCAGCTATTATTTTGAAGGGAATTCGGGCGTTTACAACGAGTTGCAGTGCGGGTCCTATGCCTTCATGGATGCGGATTACGGGCGGATTCTGGACAAGGACGGCAAGCGGATTGATCAGGGCGAGTGGGAGAATGCGTTGTTCATCCTGACGAGCGTGATGAGCCATGCCAAGGCGGACAAGGCGATTGTCGATGCCGGGTTGAAGGCGCAGTCGGTGGATAGCGGCCTGCCGGTGATCTTTGGGCGCGATGACGTGACCTACGTGAAATGTTCGGATGAGCATGGGGTTGTGGCCGATCCGCAGGGTGTCTTGAAGGTCAATGACAAGCTGCGGCTGGTGCCCGGTCACTGTGATCCGACCTGCAATGTGCATGACTGGTATGTCGGCGTCAGGAACGGCAAGGTCGAGACGCTGTGGCCCGTGTCGGCGCGCGGGAAGGCGTTCTGAGATGGGTCAGATTGCGATCATCCCCGAGGATGTCTGCGCGCAGGTGGTGACGCCCGAGGCCGCTTTTGCGGCGGTCGAGGGGGTCTTTGCCGCCATGGCGCGGGGGGAGGCGCGGAACTTTCCGGTGGTGCGCGAGGCGTTGGGGCATGCGGATGCGCTTTATGGTTTCAAATCGGGTTTTGACAAGGCGGGGATGGCGCTGGGTGTGAAATCAGGTGGTTTTTGGCCGGGAAATGTCGCCCTTGGGTTGACTAATCATCAGTCCACGATCTTCCTGTTCGACCCTGATACCGGCCAGTTGCAGGCATTGGTGGGCGGAAATTACCTGACTGCGATCCGCACGGCGGCGGCCTCGTCCGTTTCGATCGCGCATCTGGCGCGGCCGGATGCGAAGGTGCTGGGCATGGTGGGTGCGGGGCATCAATCGACCTTCCAGCTGCGCGCGGCCGTCCGCCAGCGGGCGTTCGAAAAGGTCGTGGCCTGGAACCCGCATCCCGACATGCTGCCGAAACTGGCGGCGGTGGCGGCGGAGCTTGGCCTGCCTTTCGAGGCGGTGGAGCGCGAAGCGCTGGGAGCTGAGGCGGATGTGATCATCACCATCACCTCGGCTTTCGAGCCGCTGATGATGAAGGGCTGGATCAAGCCGGGCACGCATGTCGCCTGCATGGGCACCGATACCAAGGGAAAGCAGGAGGTGGATGCCAATCTGCTGGCGGCGGCGACGGTGTTCACCGATGAGGTGGCGCAATCCGTCACCATCGGCGAGGCGCAGCATGCGATTGCCGCGGGGCTGATCCATGAGAGCGACATTGTGCCGCTGGGGGCGGTGATCAACGGGACCCATCCGGGCCGGACGGGGGCCGATGAGATCACGGTTTTCGATGGCACCGGGGTGGGGTTGCAGGATCTGGCGGTGGCCCATGTGGCGATGCGCGCGGCACAGGCGCGGGGGCTGGGGGCAAGCGTCGCGCTGTGAGGGTTGCGGTCGGGGGTGGATTTGGCGCTAATGCGTGCAACCATCCCTGACCGAAGGCCACGCCCATGCCCCATACTCTGCCGATCCGCGTCTATTACGAGGATACCGATATGGCGGGGATCGTCTATTACGCCAATTACTTACGCTATATCGAGCGGGCCCGCAGCGATTGGGTGCGCGGGTTGGGGATCGACCAGAACGCGATGAAGGCGCAAGGTCTGGTCTTTGCGGTGCGGCGGGTCGAGGCGGATTACCTGATGCCCGCGCGATTGGACGACGAACTGGTGGTCGAGACCGAGGTGGTGCAGGTCACGGGCGCGCGGCTGGTCATGGATCAGGTGGTGTGGCGCGGCAAGGACCGGCTGTTTCACGCCATTGTCACTGTCGTGGTGATCTCGGACAGCGGTCATCCGGCGCGGATGCCGGCAAATATTCGCCAGATGTTGCATTGATGTGATCGAATGACGCAGATGTGTTGGCCTTCCCCTTTGAACTAGGGTAGTTTGCCTGCCAAATGGACCGCCAACGCGGCCGATAGTCAGAGCAGGCATAATGGAAACCGAGATCATCGCTGGCGCCGCCGGGGCGGACTACACCATGTGGGCATTGTTCGCCCGCGCCACAATCGTCGTTAAACTTGTCATGATAATACTGGTTCTGTGCTCCTTCTGGACATGGGCCATCGTGATTCAGAAAACGATCCGCTTCCGCAAGGCGCGTGGCGAATCTGCGACATTCGATCAGGCGTTCTGGTCGGGCGAACCGCTGGACGAGTTGTTCCAGCAGATCGGGCCGGAGCCTGCGGGCGCATCCGAACGGGTCTTTGCGGCGGGCATGATGGAATGGCGGCGCAGTCATCGCAACGATGGCGGCCTGATCGCAGGGGCCTCGGCCCGGATCGACCGCAGCATGGATGTGGCCATCGCCAAGGAAGCGGATGAGTTGCAATCCGGTCTGACGGTTCTGGCCACCATCGGCTCTGCCGCGCCCTTCATCGGCCTGTTCGGGACCGTCTGGGGGATCATGCATTCCTTCATCGAGATCGCCAAGGCGCAGAACACCTCTCTGGCCGTTGTGGCCCCCGGCATCGCCGAGGCGCTGCTGGCGACGGGCATCGGCCTTGTCGCGGCCATTCCGGCGGTGATCTATTACAACAAGCTGAGCGCGGATGCGGATCGGATCATCGGGGGCTATGGCGCCTTTGCCGATGAATTCTCGACCATCCTCAGCCGTCAGTTGGATAGCTGACGATGGGCGCGGGTGTTGTCAAAAGCGGTGGTGGCGGATCGCGCCGGGGGCGGCGGCGCGGGGCCGGGCGCGCCGGTGTCGTGTCCGAGATCAACATCACGCCTTTCGTGGACGTGATGCTGGTGCTGCTGATCATCTTCATGGTCGCGGCCCCGCTGATGACCGTCGGTGTGCCGGTGGAATTGCCCAAGACGGCGGCCACGTCATTGCCTGCGGAGCAGGAAGAACCGCTCAGCATCACCATGACGGCCGAAGGCGCGGTGATGATCCAGATGACCGAGGTGCCGCTGAATGATCTGGTGCCGCGCTTGCAGGCGATTGCGTCCGAGCGCGAGGGGGATCGCATTTTCCTGCGTGCGGATGGGGCGGTGCCCTATGCGGATGTGGTCACGGTGATGGGCGCGCTCAATCGCGGCGGGTTTTCCAATATCGGTCTGGTGACCGATCTTGGCGGTCCGGCGCTGGACGGAACCCAGCCCGCCGGGCAGGGCAACTGAGGGCGCCGTGCGGATCGGCTATTACATCTCTGGCGCCGGGCATATCGGTCTGATCCTGTGGATGTTCTTCGGGGGCATGTTCAACACGCCCCCGCAGTCGTTCGAGGTCACCGAGGTGTCGGTCATTTCCGGTGCGGAGTTCGAGGCGATGATGGCCGGCGTGCAGACCCCCGAGGTCACGACGGATGTGGCCATGCCCGCGCCCGAACTGCCCGCCGAGGAAGTGCCGCCCACCGAAAGCCAGCCCGACCCGACCCCGCCGCCTGCCGAGCCGCAGGTGACCGAGGCGCCGCCCGCGGACCCTGTGCCGCAACAGCCCGAGCCTTTGCCGCAGCAGGCCGAGGCCGAGGTCAGCGATGAGGCCCCGGTGATTGCGCCGCCACCCCAGGAAGAGGTGGTGCTGGCCCCGAACACATCCGACCGTCCGGTTCCGCGTCCCGCCGAGCGCGTGGCCCCGGAGCCTGTGGCCGCGCCCGAGCCGGATACGCAGGTGGCCGATTCCGTGACCGAGGAAGTTGTGCCCGACGAGTCTGCCGAGGTTGTCCGCGAGGAGACCGAGGGCGGCGCGCCCGAGGAGGCGACGACCCGGATCGTGACCGAGGCGATGGAGGAACCTTCCGCCGCGCCGACAACCTCGATCCGGCCGCGCACGCGTCCTGCGCGGCCAGAGCCCGCGCCCGTGGCCGAAACCCCGCGCGAGCCGGCGCCGCAACAGCAGGCGCAGGAACAGCCGGCGCAGCAGCCCGACCGCACAGCCGATGCCGTGAATGACGCCTTGCGTCAGGCCCTTGAGGGCGGCGCGGCCAGCCCCGCCGCCGGTGGGCAGAGTGGCCCGCCCATGACGTCCGGCGAGCGTGACGCGCTGCGCGTGGCCGTGCAGCAATGCTGGAACGTGGGATCGTTGTCATCCGAGGCGCTGCGCACAACGGTTGTGGTTGCGGTGTCGATGACCGAAGATGGACGCCCGCAGCCCGAGACGCTGCGCATGCTGAGCCATGACGGCGGATCGGCCGAAGCGGCGCGGCAAGCCTTTGAATCCGCGCGCCGCGCGATCATCCGTTGCGGGGCCAATGGCTTCAGCCTGCCGCGCGACAAATACGACCAGTGGCGCGATATCGAAATGACGTTCAATCCCGAGAACATGAGGATCAGATGATGACACGTGTGTTGACCCTGCTGGCGGCCTTGCTCGTCCTTGCGATGCCTGCGGCGGCTCAGACCGGCGGCCCGCTGCGCATCGAGATCACCGAGGGTGTGATCGAGCCCTTGCCCTTTGCCAACCCGGATTTCGTGGCCGAGAACGCCGCCGCCGCCGAATTGGCGCGCCAGATCGCGCGGGTCGTGTCCGAGGACCTGACGGGAACGGGTCTGTTCCGCGAGATCCCGTCGAGCGCCTTCATCAGCCAGATCACCAGCTTCAACAGCCCGGTGCAGTTCAGCGACTGGCGCGCGATCAACGCGCAGGCGTTGATTTCCGGGGCGGTCAGCGTGGGCGGCGATGGATCTGTGGCGGTGAAGTTCCGCCTTTATGACGTGTTCGCCGGTCAGGAGCTGGGCGACGGGTTGCAGTTCAACGGCACGCAGGCCGGGTGGCGGCGCATCGCGCATAAGGTGGCCGATGCGGTCTATAGCCGGATCACGGGCGAGGGCGGCTATTTCGACAGCCGCGTCGTCTATGTGGCCGAGACCGGCCCCAAGGATGACCGCCGCAAGCGTCTGGCGATCATGGATTATGACGGGGCGAATGTGCAATACCTGACCGACAGCAATTCCATCGTGCTGGCGCCGCGTTTCTCGCCCACCGGGGACCGCATCCTTTATACCAGCTACGAATCCGGCTTTCCGCGCATCTATGTGATGGATGTGGCTTCGGTCGGGCGGCGGGCGCTGCCGACGCTGGAAGGCGACATGAGTTTTGCGCCGCGTTTCGCACCCGATGGCAATACGGTTGTCTATTCGCTGACCACAGGCGGCAATACAGACATCTACCGGATGGATATCAATTCGGGGGCGGCAACGCGCCTGACCTCGACCCCGTCGATCGAGACGGCCCCGAGCTTCAGCCCGGATGGCAGCCGGATCGTGTTCGAGAGCGACCGGAGCGGCACCCAGCAGCTTTACATCATGGGCGCGAATGGCGGCGAGCCGCAGCGGATCAGTTTCGGGCAGGGCCGCTACGGCACGCCCGTCTGGTCGCCACGCGGGGACCTGATCGCCTTCACCAAACAGTCCAAGGGCCGTTTCCATATCGGCGTTATGCGGACCGACGGATCGGAAGAGCGGCTGCTGACCGCGTCTTTTCTGGATGAGGGTCCGACATGGTCGCCCAATGGCCGCGTGATCATGTTCACCCGCGAGACACAGGGCGAAAGCGGGGCCGCATCGCTGTATTCGGTGGATATCTCGGGGCGCAATCTCAAGCAGATCAGAACCGAGGGCGGCGCATCCGACCCGGCATGGTCGCCGTTGCAAAGATAGGCCAAGGCCGCGCGCACCGATTCCCTTGGGCGCGCGGATGTGCTAAAGACATCGACGAAACAGGCAAATTCTTGTGACACACAACAACAACGGGGCACCCATCATGACTCTCTTCACACGCGGCATCCTTCTGGCTTCTGTTCTGGCGCTGGCCGCCTGCACCAACCCTGACCGTTTCGACAGCGCGGGCGCTGGCGGTGCCGGTGGCGCGGGCGGGGCAGGTGGCATCGGCGCGCCGGGCAGCGCATCGGACCCGCGCTCGCCGCTCTATTTCCAGCAGACGATCGGGGATCGCGTGCTGTTCCAGGTCGACCAATCCAGCATCACGCCGCAATACCAGACCGTTCTGGACGGGCAGGCGCAGTGGCTGATGACCAATACCGATTACGTCGCCATCATCGAAGGCCATGCCGACGAGCAGGGCACGCGGGAATACAACCTTGCCCTTGGTGCGCGCCGCGCCAATGCCGTTCAGGAATACCTTGTCTCGCGCGGGGTGGCCCCCAGCCGCTTGCGCGTGATCAGCTATGGCAAGGAACGCCCGATCGAGCTGTGCAGCGACGAGGCCTGCTATTCGCAGAACCGCCGTGCCGTGACTGTCATCTCGGCTGGCCTGTCCAGCTGATCGGGGGTTTCGCATGACGCTGCTTTCCGCATGTCAGATGGGGGCGGGCCGTTTCGGCCCGGCCCTGCGGCCCGTCCTTGGCCGGTTGCGCCTGTCGGTGATGGCGCTGGCGCTGAGCGGCGCGCTCTTGCCGCAGATGGCCCCCGCGCAGGACAGCCAGACCCTTGCGGATATCCGCCAGGAAATGTCGATGCTGTTTGTCGAGGTGCAGCGCCTGCGCCGCGAGTTGTCCACCACTGGCGCCTCGGGCTTGGCGATCCCCGGCGGCTCGGTGCTGGACCGCGTCAACGTGATGGAAAGCGAGTTGCAGCGTCTGACCCGCAAGACCGAGGAGCTGGAGTTCCGGATCAACAGTATCGTTTCGGACGGGACCACCCGTCTGGGCGATCTGGAGTTCCGCCTGTGCGAGTTGGAGACAGGATGCGACATCGGCAAACTGGGTGAGACGACGACCCTTGGCGGCGGTCCCGCTCCGGCCACCACGGGCATGATCGCCTCGCCGATCCAGCCCGCGCCGGGCGGCGCGGCCTCGCCTTCCACCTCCACCCCCAGCGCCCCCACGGCGGAACTGGCCGTCGGTGAGAGAGCAGACTTCGAGCGGGCGTCGGAGGCGCTCGCATCCGGTGACTTTCGCGGCGCCGCGGACCTCTTTGCGACCTTTAATGAGACCTATCCGGGCGGACCGCTAGCGGCGGAAGCCGATCTGAAACGCGGTCAGGCCCTGTCGCAACTGAATGACGTGCGGGGCGCTGCGCGGGCCTATCTTTCGGCCTTCACCACCGACCAGACCGGCCCGAACGCGCCCGAGGCGCTGTTCCGGCTGGGCGATGCGCTGGGACAACTGGGCCAGACGCAGGAAGCCTGCACGACCCTGCAAGAGGTCGGTGTGCGCTTTCCGCAATCGGCCAGCGTCGCCTCGGCGCAGGAGGCCCGCACCCGTCTGGGCTGTCTTTGACGGCAGAGCGCGACGATCAGGCCGCGCTGGTCGCGGCGGTCGGTCGCGCGCTTGATCGGACGGCCCCGACCGGCATCGCCGTGTCGGGCGGCAGCGACTCGTTGGCTTTGCTGCATCTGGCGCATGACGCGGCGCGGGCGGAGGGTCTGGCGATCGCTGCCGTCACTGTGGATCACGGTCTGCGGTCCGAGAGTGCCGCCGAGGCGCAGGGCGTGGCGCGGATCTGTGACGACTTGGGCATTCCCCATGATACGCTGCCTTGGCAGGGCTGGGACGGGCGCGGCAATCTGCAGGCGGCGGCGCGGGAGGCGCGGTATGGCCTGATGGCGGCATGGGCGCGCGGGCAGGGGATCGGCACGATCCTTCTGGGACATACGCAGGACGATCAGGCCGAGACTTTCCTGATGCGGCTGACGCGGCAGGCGGGTCTGGACGGGTTGTCGGGCATGGCGGCCGGTTTCGAGCGCGACGGGATGGCATGGGCGCGGCCCTTGCTGGATGTGACGCGGGCACGGTTGCGTGACTGGCTGACCGGCCGGGGTATCGGGTGGATCGACGATCCCTCGAACGACAATACCCGTTTCGAGCGGGTCAAGGCGCGCCGCGCGCTGGCGGAACTGGCTCCCTTGGGGATCGACGCTGGCGGATTGGCCCGCGTGATGGCGCAACTGGCCGATGCGCGGGATGCGCTGCGCGCGCAACTTTATGATATCGCGGCGATAACCGTGCAGCAGGACCGGGGCGATCTGATCCTTGATTGGGCGGCATGGGCGCGGCACCATCCCGAGATGCGCCGCCGTATCCTTGTGGCGGGGCTGGTCTGGGTGGCCTCGACCCCCTATCCGCCCCGGCGCGAGGATGTCGCGGCGCTGTTGCAGGCGGTGGAGCGGCCGGGGCAACGGACGCTGGGGGGCTGTCTGGTGCTGCGACAGGGCGCGCTGCTGCGGATCACGCGGGAGCATCAGGCGCTGCGCGATCTGACGGGGGCGACCGACCGGCCTTGGGATGGCCGCTGGCAACTGGATGGCCCGCATGATCCTGCCCTGCATGTGGCGGCCTTGGGCGAGGCGGGGCTGCGGCTTTGCCCGGACTGGCGCGAGACGGGGCTGCCACGGGCGGCGTTGCTGGCCTCGCCGGCGGTGTGGGAGGGGGAGCGGCTGATCGCGGCACCGCTGGCCGGGGTCAATCCAGACTGGTCGGCGCGGATTGTCGCGGATTTTCACGCCACGCTGCTTTCGCATTGAAGTAAACCATTTGTTGCCTATTTTAGACCTAAGGTTCGTGGCATATTGCGGCGGACCAGAAGATTTGTGGGAGACATGCCTTGGGCAACGCGCGAAACATCGCTTTCTGGGTCGTTCTGTTCCTGCTGATACTGGCCCTTTTCAACCTGTTCAGCGGATCCGGAAACACCCTGCAAAGCCAGAATATCAGCTATTCGGAATTCGTCCGGGCCGTGGAAAGCGAACAGGTCAGCCGGGCGACGCTGGACGGCGAGCAGATCCGCTACCGCAGCACCGATGGCCGCGACTATGTGACGATCAAGCCCGAAGATGCGCAGGTCACAGACCTTCTGATCGCGAATAACGTGCCGGTGACGGCGGAAAGCCAGCAACAGTCGGGCTTCCAGACCTTCATCCTGTCGCTTCTGCCCTTCCTGCTGCTGATCGGCGTCTGGGTCTATTTCATGAACCGGATGCAGGGCGGCGGCAAAGGTGGCGCGATGGGTTTTGGCAAGTCCAAGGCGAAGCTGCTGACCGAAAAGCATGGCCGCGTGACCTTTGACGACGTGGCCGGTATCGACGAGGCCAAGGAAGAGCTGGAAGAGATCGTCGAATTCCTGCGCAACCCGCAGAAATTCAGCCGTCTTGGCGGCAAGATCCCCAAAGGCGCGCTGCTGGTGGGCCCTCCGGGCACCGGTAAGACGCTGCTGGCGCGGGCCATTGCGGGTGAGGCGGGCGTGCCCTTCTTCACCATCTCTGGTTCCGACTTTGTGGAAATGTTCGTGGGTGTCGGTGCCAGCCGGGTGCGTGACATGTTCGAACAGGCCAAGAAGAACGCGCCCTGCATCGTCTTTATCGACGAGATCGACGCCGTGGGCCGTGCGCGTGGCGCAGGCTATGGCGGCGGCAATGATGAGCGGGAACAGACGCTGAACCAGCTTCTGGTGGAAATGGACGGGTTCGAGGCCAATGAAGGTGTGATCATTCTGGCCGCCACCAACCGACGTGACGTGCTGGACCCGGCTTTGCTGCGTCCGGGTCGTTTTGACCGTCAGGTGACCGTGCCCAACCCCGATATCAAAGGCCGTGAGAAGATCCTTGGCGTCCATGCAGCAAAGGTGCCGCTGGGCCCCGATGCCGACATGCGCATCATTGCGCGCGGCACGCCCGGTTTCTCGGGTGCGGATCTGGCGAACCTTGTGAACGAGGCGGCGCTTATGGCCGCGCGTGTGGGCCGCCGTTTCGTGACGATGGCCGATTTCGAGAATGCCAAGGACAAGGTGATGATGGGGGCCGAGCGCCGGTCGATGGTGCTGACGCCCGACCAGAAGGAAAAGACCGCCTATCACGAGGCTGGCCATGCGGTTGTCGGTCTGGCGCTGCCGAAATGCGATCCGGTCTACAAGGCGACGATCATCCCGCGCGGCGGTGCGCTGGGGATGGTGGTGTCCCTGCCCGAGATCGACCGGCTGAACTGGCACAAGGCCGAATGCGAGGAAAAGCTGGCCATGACCATGGCGGGCAAGGCGGCCGAGATCCTCAAATATGGTGAGGAGAACGTGTCCAACGGTCCTGCCGGTGACATCCAGCAGGCCAGTGCGCTGGCCCGCGCGATGATCATGCGCTGGGGCATGTCCGACAAGGTTGGAAATATCGACTATGCCGAAGCGCATGAGGGATATTCCGGCAATACGGCGGGGTTCTCGGTCTCGGCCCATACCAAGGAGCTGATCGAGGAAGAGGTGAAGCGCTTCATTCAGGAAGGGTACGAAACCGCCCACCGCATCCTGACCGAGCGCAAGGACGAGTGGGAACGGCTGGCGCAGGGTCTTCTGGAATATGAGACCCTGACCGGCGAGGAGATCAAGCGCGTGATGCGTGGCGATCCGCCCCATGCCAATGATGATGAGGATGACAAGACCGACAAGGGCACAGCCGCATCCGTCACGGCCATTCCCAAGACCAAGCCCAAGGTGAAACCGGCGGGCGGGTTGGAACCTGAGCCGACGTAATGGCCACAAGCCTGCATACAGACTGGGACCCCGGAACCTATAGCAGGTTCCGGGGTCTTCGCTTGCGCCCCGCCCTTGATCTGCTGCGCGCGCTGCCGCCTTTGCCCGAAGGTCCGGTGGTTGATCTGGGCTGCGGCAATGGCGCGGCGGGACCTGCGCTGGCCACGCTGGGCCGGACTGTCACGGGGATCGACGCGTCTCCGGCGATGCTGGGCGAGGCGCGTGAGACGGGCGTTTACGCATCGCTGCATCAGATGGATATCGCGGCATGGACGTCAGAAGGACCGGCCCCCGCGCTGATCTTCTGCAACGCGGTGCTGCATTGGCTGCCGCATCACGAGGTGCTGATCCCGCGATTGGCCGCGATGCTGGCCCCTGGCGGCACGCTGGCGGTGCAGGTGCCGCATCAGAACAACGCGCCCTCGCACCGGGTGTGGCTGTCGCTGGCGGATGAGCTTTTTCCCGGACGGATCGACCCGGATCAGGGCCCCGCTGTGCTGCGCCCGGCGGAATATCATCGGCTGCTCACGCCTCTGGGTGCGCTGAGCCTGTGGGAGACCGAGTATTATCAGCAGCTTGACGCCTGCGCCGACGGCCATCCCGTGCGCCGCTTTACCGAGACGACCTTCGCCCGCCCCATCCTTGCCGCACTGGACGACGATGAACAGACCCGCCTGATCGCCGCCTATGAGGCGGTGATGGACAAGGTCTATCCCGCCGGGGCCGATGGCACGGTGCTGTTCCCCTTCCGACGGATGTTTTTTACGCTGACGGTCCCGGCCTGACATCGGACGCTGCCTGCCACATAGACGGCGATGGCTGCATCCGGCGGGGGAAGCCCAGCGTCAGAGGGGGGCATCGGGTCTGAAACCGGTAACGCCTTGCCTTGGCGCCACCTTTGTCATTCACTGACCCTCAACACGAGAGCGAGAGCGGGGGCCACCATGCGCCACGACTATCTGCATGACGCCGCAAGCGGGCGGCTGATCGCAGCGCCTGACACGGACAGTCGCGCGGTCTGGACCGATTTGCTGGCACCCACTTCCGAGGAGGAGGCGGCGCTGGAGGCGGAACTGGGGATCGACCTGCCCACCCGCGACGACATGCGCGAGATCGAACCCTCGGCGCGGATCTATTCAGAGGACGGCGCGCTGTTCATGACCGCCACCGTTCTGGCCGGGGCGGCGACGCTGGAGCCTGTCAGCGAACCCGTGACCTTTGTGTTGACCTCGGACCGGGTGGTGTCGATCCGCTATCACGAGCCTTATTCCTTGCAGAACGTGCCCCAGCGCGCGGCCGGGTTGCAGGCCGATTGCGCGACGCCGCTGAGGATGCTGATGACGCTGATGGAGGTGCTGGTGGAGCGTTGCGCCGACATCCTTGAGGCCGAAAGCCAGTCGGTCGATGCGCTGAGCCGCCAGATCTTTCAGCCGGCGGGCCAGCCTGCGCAGAAGGGCGTCGATCTGTCGGCGGTCATCAGCCGGATCGGGCGGCATGGCGAGTTGAATTCCCGGTTGCAGGACAGCCTTGTCACCATCGAGCGGATCGTCAACCACATGACCCAGATGCGTCTGGCCGCGCGCAAGGATCGTGCGGGGCAGGACAGTGCCAACCAGAAGGATGCGCCATCGGGCGGGCCGGTGTCGGGACTGAACGGGCGGGACAAGCGCCTGTTGCGCGACATCCGCTCGCTGATCGCCTATTCGGACGCGCAGTCGCAGCGGGTGACCTTCATGCTGGACGCCACGCTGGGGCTGCTGAACATCCAGCAGAACGGGATCATCAAGATATTCTCGGTCGCCGCCGTGGTGTTCCTGCCGCCCACGCTGATCGCATCGATCTACGGGATGAATTTCGATGTCATGCCGGAACTGGCCACCCCCTATGGCTATCCGCTGGCGCTGGGGGGCATGGTGCTTTCCGCGATCCTGCCGTATCTGTTCTTCAAGCGGAAAGGCTGGCTTTGACCGGCCCCGTGGCCCCGTCCAGCATCGCAAGGTGATATGTCATGCCAGCCCTTCTTCCCACAGGCTTTTCCGGCCGCATCACTTGGCTCGGGGTCATCACCTCTGAGGATCGCAAGGCGCTTGTGGCCGAGGCGCGCGATGCGCTGGATCTGACCTATGCGGGCATCGCAGGGTCCGTGCATGGCGGTGTGACGCGGTTGTCCTGTAGCCGGGTGACGGCGCAGCATCCCAAGGGCACGCCGATCCGGAATGAGCGGCAACTGTCGATCCTGTCGGTCGAGGAGATGGGCCAGATCGCGGCGCGCATGGGGCTGGACACGCTTGACCCGGCGCGATTGGGGGCGTCCATCGTGATCGAGGGGATTGACGATCTCAGCCACCTGCCGCCCTCGTCCCGGTTGCAGGCACCCTCGGGCGCGACGCTGGTCGTGGACATGCAGAACCGTCCCTGCATCCTGCCCGCGCGCAGCATCGACACGGTGCATCCCGGATATGGCAAGGCGTTCAAGCCCGCAGCCGAGGGGCGGCGGGGCGTGACCGCATGGGTGCAGCGCGAAGGGCGCATCGCGCTGGGGGACAGGCTGACCCTGCATGTGCCGGATCAACGCGTCTGGGCGCATCTGGCCGACGCGCGGCGGCGTTGACGGGGGGACGAGATCCCGCATAGCGGCCGAAACACCCGCGCATGAGCAGGCCAGACCCCTTGGGGGCCGTTTGTTTGGCCGCAAATGTCGGAAACGCGATCTTTACGCCCGCCCCGGCTCTGTATAGCCAAGGAACTGTCGGGACAAACCGACCAGACAGGGAAGAGGGACATGACGTTCAGATCCGATATCGAGATTGCCCGCGACGCGCGCAAACAGCCGATCCAGGAGATCGGGGCCAAGCTGGGCATCCCGGCGGCGCATCTGCTGCCTTACGGTCATGACAAGGCCAAGATCAGCCAGGAGTTCATCTCATCGGTGCAGGATCGCCCGAACGGCAAGCTGATCCTTGTGACCGCGATCAATCCGACCCCGGCGGGCGAGGGCAAGACGACCACCACTGTCGGGCTTGGCGACGGGCTGAACCGCATCGGCAAACGGGCGGCGATCTGTATCCGCGAAGCCTCGCTGGGGCCGAATTTCGGCATGAAGGGCGGGGCCGCGGGGGGCGGCTATGCCCAGATCGTCCCGATGGAGGAGATGAACCTGCATTTTACAGGGGATTTCCACGCCATCACCAGCGCCCACAACCTGCTGTCGGCGATGATCGACAACCATATCTACTGGGGCAATGCGCTTGAGATCGACGCGCGGCGCATCACGTGGCGGCGCGTGATGGACATGAATGACCGCGCCCTGCGCGATGTGGTGGTCAGTCTGGGTGGCGTATCGAACGGTTTTCCGCGCCAGACCGGGTTCGACATCACGGTTGCCTCGGAAGTCATGGCGATCCTGTGCCTTGCCAAGGATCTGGCCGATCTGGAGCGGCGTCTGGGCGATATCGTCGTGGCCTATACGCGCGAGCGCAAGCCGATCTATGCCCGCGACATCAAGGCGGACGGCGCGATGACGGTTCTTTTGAAGGATGCGATGCAGCCCAATCTGGTGCAGACCTTGGAGAACAACCCCGCCTTCGTGCATGGCGGGCCCTTTGCCAATATCGCGCATGGCTGCAACTCGGTGATCGCCACGACGACGGCGCTGAAACTGGCCGATTACGTGGTGACCGAAGCGGGTTTCGGGGCCGATCTGGGGGCCGAGAAGTTCATGAACATCAAATGCCGCAAGGCCGGGCTTGCGCCGGATGCGGTGGTGATCGTGGCGACCGTGCGCGCGATGAAGATGAACGGCGGGGTCGCCAAGGCCGATCTGGGGGCCGAGAACGTGGCCGCCGTGCAGGCGGGCTGTCCGAACCTTGGTCGCCATATCGGCAATGTGAAATCCTTCGGCGTGCCTGTCGTGGTGGCAATCAACCATTTCGCGGGCGATACCGCCGCCGAAATCGCGGCGGTTCAGGCCTATGTCGCCGAACAGGGCGCAGAGGCGGTGCTGTGCAAACATTGGGCACAGGGCGGGGCCGGGACCGAGGAACTGGCCCATAAGGTCGTGGCGCTGGCGGAAAGTGGGCAGGCGCAATTCGCGCCGCTCTATCCCGACGAGATGCCCCTGCTGGAGAAGATCGAGACCATCGCCAAGCGCATCTATCACGCCGATGCCATTCTGGCCGATGACAAGATCCGCGCGCAACTGGCCGAGTGGGAGGCGGCGGGTTACGGCCATCTGCCGGTCTGCATGGCCAAGACGCAGTATTCCTTCACCACCGATCCGACCCGGCGCGGCGCTCCCGTGGGTCATACGGTGCCCGTGCGCGAGGTGCGCCTGAGTGCCGGGGCGGGGTTCGTGGTGGCGATCTGCGGCGAGATCATGACCATGCCCGGCCTGCCGCGCACCCCCAGCGCCGAGGCGATCCGGTTGAACGGGGCGGGCCAGATCGAGGGATTGTTCTGAGCCCTGGCCGGGGATGCCTCCGGCGGGGATATTTGCGGCAAGAAGAGACGGAAGGGCAAGGCATATGACAGCCAGCATCATCGACGGCAAGGCATTCGCGGCGGGGCTGCGGGACAAGGTGGCGGGGCATGTCGCGCGCCTCGGGGCGGATCATGGCATCGTGCCGGGATTGGCCGTGGTGCTGGTGGGCGAGGACCCGGCCTCGGAAGTCTATGTCCGCTCCAAGGGCAAGATGACGGTCGAGGTCGGCATGCGGTCCTTTGAGCATCGTCTGGCGGCGGATACGGATGAGGCGACGCTTCTGGGCTTGATTCAAAAGTTGAACAATGATCCACAAGTGCATGGTATCCTTGTTCAATTGCCGCTGCCCGCGCATCTGGACTCTGATCTGGTGATCAATGCGATCGACCCGGCCAAGGATGTGGACGGCTTCCATATCTCGAATGTCGGGCTGCTGGCGACGGGGCAGAAGGCGATGGTGCCCTGCACGCCGCTGGGGTGCCTTTTGATGCTGCGCGCCCATCACGGCGAGCTGTCTGGGATGGAGGCTGTGGTGATCGGCCGGTCCAACATCGTGGGCAAGCCGATGGCGCAACTGCTGCTGGGGGAAAGCTGCACGGTGACGGTGGCCCATTCGCGGACCCGTGATCTGGCAGGCGTGGTGCGGCGGGCCGATATCGTGGTGGCCGCCGTGGGGCGCGCGCAGATGGTGCCGGGCGACTGGATCAAGCCGGGGGCGACGGTGATTGATGTGGGCATCAACCGCGTGGATGCGGGCGGGGGCAAGACACGTCTGGTGGGCGACGTGGAGTTCGACAGCGTCGCCGCCGTGGCCGGCGCCATCACCCCGGTGCCGGGTGGGGTGGGGCCGATGACCATCGCCTGCCTGCTGGCCAATACCGTCACCGCCTGCTGCCGGGCCAATGACCTGCCCGAACCCGAAGGTCTGACGGTCTGAGGCGCGATCGGCCTGCCGGGCGGTGCGTCTGATCCCGCCGCGTGGCGGGCGTGATCACGCGAAGCCGTCCACCGGCACCATCGTGCCTTGCAGGATCGCGATCAGGGTCAGCTTGTCCGCCTGTCGGGCATGCACTTCGGCGCTGACCACCATCAGGCGGCGGCCCGGCTTGATCACCCGCCCTGTCGCGATCAGCAGATCGCCCACGGCCGGGGCCAGCAGGTTGATCTTGATCTCGGCGGTCAGCACGTCGCGGTCGGGCGGCATCAGGCTGAGCGCGGCATAGCCTGCGGCCGTGTCACCCAGCGAGAAGGTCAGCCCGGCATGGCCAAACCCCTGCTGCTGGCGCAGACCGGGCAGGATCGGCGCTTCGATCCGCACCTCGCCGGGGCCGAGTTCCGCCAGTCGCGCGCCAAGCGTCTGCATCATCGTCTGCGCCTCGAAGCTGCGGGAAATGCGGTCGGAAGTAAACTGGTCCATCTGAGATACCGTTCTGGGTTGAATTCTGGTGACAGCCGACCGACCCGGCGCGGGGACGGCCGCATTGTGCAAGCTTGCCGGATCAGGACAGACCAAATAAGTATGCGGAAGTATAGCCATGTCTTTGACATAAGGGACAGCCATCGATGCCAGAGGCGTTCATCTCTGCGGCGCGCGCATTGTCGATGCGGGGCAACCTGTCACTCGGACTGCTGGCCATTCTGGCGGCGGTCGTGACGGGCCCGTTCGACACGCACCGGACGCTTAGCCTGCCGATGCAGGTTGGCTATTGGAGCGTGATCGTCCTGGGTTCGATCTTCATCGCGACCCTGGTTCAGGACTATCTGGCGCCCCATATGCGGCACCTGCCGATGTGGCAGCAGGCATTGGCGGATTCGATCGGCATGGCGGTGCTGTTCTCACCGCTGGCCTATGGCTGGACCTATCTGCTGGTCACGCCGCTGGATGGAAGTCTGATGGCTTTTCACTGGTTCGTGCTGGATGTCGCCCTGATCAGCTTTGCGATCTTTGCCGCGCGCCGGATCATCATCACCCGGGTCCGGCTGGCGGCGTTCGAGGCCTCGGACAGCGGGGCGATGCCGGGGCTGACGCCCGAACAGGAGGCGCGTCCGCGGCTCTATCGCCGGATTGCGCCCGATGATCCCGGCCCCATCATCCGGATCGAGGCGATGGACCATTTCGTCAACGTGGTGACTCCGCAGGACATTTATCAGTTGCGGCTGCGGTTTGCGGATGCGGTGGATCAGATGGACGGGGTGGACGGGCTGATCACCCATCGTTCGCATTGGGTGGCGCGCGAGGCGGTGGATGATGTGGAGCGCGAGAACGGGCGCGTCTTCCTGCGTGTCGCCTGCGGGACGCGGGTGCCTGTCAGCCGCAAGCAGATCCCTGTGCTGGAGCAAACCGGGTTGATCTGATGCGCCGTCAGCGCGGCATGGGCACGGCCACGGCCTGACGCCCGGTCAGCACGGCGATGGCATCGGGCGCCATAAGGGCGTCCAGCACCGCATCCGTGCTGCGCAAGCCCCCTGTATAGGTGCCATAGGCGGGCAGGATCACGCGGGAGGCGTCGATCAGAAAGGCCGGGCGGCTGAGCGTGCCTGCACGGGTGCGGATCTGCGCCTTGGGGTGATAATGGCCCGAGATTTCGCCTTGCCCGGCGGGATCGGCGATATGGCGGAAGGTCAGCGGGGGCAGGCGCAGTTCGGCCAGATGGGTGCCGCCCAGATCGACGGGGCCGGGGTCGTGATTGCCCTCGGCCCAGATCCAGCGCCGCCCCGCCTGTAGCCGCGCGATCCAGAGGCGGGCGTCATCCGTCAGGCCATCCTGCGCGGCCAGATCGTCGAAACTGTCGCCAAGGCAGATCACGGTGGTTGCGCGGGTCGCGTCCAGATCGGCCTGCAGGCGGGTCAGGGTGTCCTGCACCTCATAGGGGGGCAGAGCCATGCCGCCGCGCCGCACACGCCGTTCCGATTTGCCGAAGTGCAGGTCTGACACGGCCAGCAGCCCCTGTGCGGGCCAGTGCAGCGCGCCAGAGGGCAGGGCATGCAGGGTTTCCCCGGCAAGGGTGAAGGCGTGATGGACCATGATCCGCCTCTTGGCAGGCGATCAGACCCAAGGCAAGAGGATCAGCTGAACCCGGCTTCGCGCATCAGTTCCTCTGCCGCCTCGGCCATCAGGCGTTCGCGGGCCATGCCCTCGACCGGAACGCGGCCCATTTCAAGAAAGAGCGGCGCGGAGAAGGGCGTCAGGCGGCTGAGGCGGATCACGTCGATCCGGTCGCCCACCCGTTCCAGCATCTCGCGCACGCGGCCGAAATCGACAAGGCCGCGCATCGCCTCGGTGCGGGTGATCTTGAGCAGCAGGTGATCGGGGTCGTATTTGACCAGCGTGTCATAGAGGATGTCGGACGAGAATGTCGCCTGCCGCCCGGATTTGCGCTGCCCCGCGCTGATGCGGTCGATCAGCCCCGCGATGGTGGCCGAGGCGCGGAAGGTGCGTTTCATCACAGCATTGCCCTTGAACCATGCCTCCAGCCCATCCTCCAGCTTTTGCGGATCCAGCAGGGCACGCGCATCGGTCAGGGGTTTCAGCCCCCAGATCAATGTCGCATAATCGGTGGCGACGAAACCCAGCGGGTCCAGCCCCATCTCCTCCATCCGTTTGGTCAGCAGAAGGCCGAGGGTTTGTTGGGCATTGCGCCCGGCGAACCCATAAACGCAGGCATGTTCGCGCCCGTCATGGGGAAAACTTTCGATCAGAAGCCGCCCCGGCTCTGGCAGGCGGCTGACGCGGGCCTGCAGGGCCAGCCAGTCGGTGATGTGCGCGGGCAGGTCCGGCCAGTCGTCCTGTTGCAGCATCCGCAGGATACGGGTGCTGAGCTGGGTGGAGGTGGCGAATTTCGTGCCCATGAAGGTCGCGATCTTGGGCTTGCGGCCGGGGTCGGGGCTGACCTCGACGGTCATCTCGCGCAGACCCTCATAGCGGACGATCTGCCCGCCGATCAGGAAGGTGTCGCCGGGGGTCAGGGTGGCGGCAAAAGCCTCCTCGATCTCGCCCAGGGGTTTGCCGCCGCGATTGCGCCGGAAGCGGACCTTGAGCGTGTCTGTGTCCTGTATCGTGCCTATATTCATGCGGATCTGGCGCGCGGCGCGCGGGTCGCGCAGTTGCCACAGCCCGTCCGGGCGCTGCATCAGGCGTTGCCAGCGGTCATAGGCGCGCAGGGCATAGCCGCCGGTGGCGATGAAATCGAGACAGGCGTCGAAATCGGCGCGGGTCAGGGTGGCATAGGCGCCGGCGGTCGTGACCTCGGCGTAAAGCGTATCGGCGTCAAAAGGCCCGGCGCAGGCTGCGATCAGGATCTGCTGGCAGAGCACGTCCAAAGGCCCGTCCCCACGTGGTTCGCCGTCAAGGTCATGGGCTTTGACGGCCTCCAAGGCTGCCAGACATTCGATCACCTCGAAACGGTTTGCGGGCACCAGAAGCGCCTTGGAGGGCGCGTTATAGCGGTGATTGGCCCGGCCAATGCGTTGCACGAGGCGTTTGACGTTCTTGGGTGCGCCGATCTGGATCACCAGATCCACATCGCCCCAGTCGATCCCCAGATCAAGGCTGCCGGTGCAGACGATGGCGCGCAACTGTCCGGCCACCATCGCCGCCTCGACCCTTGCGCGCTGTTCGCGGTCAAGGCTGCCGTGATGGATGCCGATGGGCAGCGCGTCCTCATTGGCGAGCCAGAGGTTGTGAAAGAAGATCTCGGCCTGCGCGCGGGTGTTGTGGAAAATGAGCGTGGTGTTGTGGGCCTTGACCTGCGCCAGCACGGCGGGGATCGCATAGGCGGCCCCTCCGCCGGACCATGGGGGCGGCTGGTCGGTGGTCAGCATGGCGATATCGGGGTCTGGCCCCGGATCGGCGGTCAGGATCGGGCAGGGGTCGGGGTGGCGCGCCAGAAAACGCGCGATGGCGGCGGGGTCATCCACGGTGGCCGACAGGCCCACGCGGCGCAGATCGGGACAGAGGGTTTGCAGGCGGGCCAGCGCCAGCATCAGCTGATCACCGCGCTTGGAGTCGGCCAGTGCGTGGATTTCATCGACCACCACGCGCTTGAGGCCCGCGAAGATGCGGGGGGCGTCCTCGTAGGAGGTCAGCAAGGCAAGGCTTTCCGGCGTGGTCAGCAGGATATGCGGCGGGTCGGCGCGTTGGCGGCGTTTGGTATGGGCGGAGGTGTCGCCGGTGCGGTCCTCGATCCTGATGGGCAGGCCCATCTCGGCCACGGGGGTTTGCAGGTTGCGCTTGATATCGGCGGCCAGCGCCTTGAGCGGCGAGACATAGAGGGTGTGCAGGCCCGTGTGGTCCGCGGTGGCGAGGTCGGCCAGCGTGGGCAGAAACCCTGCCAGCGTCTTGCCGCCGCCTGTGGGGGCGATCAGGAGGAGCGCCGGATCATGGCTGCGCGCCAGCATGTCAAGCTGATGCGGATGCGGCGCCCAGCCCTTGGTCTGGAACCAGTCGGTGAGGATGGGGGGCAGGGCGGTGCTCATGCGGGCTTAGGTAGGGCAGGCGCTGCGGCAAGGCTAGGGGGTGAAGAGAGACTGCGATGGGAATGGTGCGCCAGCCGTCATGGATCGGCACCTTTTGCGTGCGATCAGGCGAGAGGAGCAAGAAAGAGGGAGGCCCGGATGAACAAAACGGGCTAGCCGCCAGTGTCCAAGGGTCATGACCGGGCGCACTGGCACGGGCGGCTATGCGATGCGGTGGCGCGGCGGGCCTTGTTTTCGCCCGGTGTGATTGCATCGGCTGTGGATGCCTCCGGCGGGGATATTTGGGGCAAAAAGAAGCAGGTCTTGCGGGGTGAAGGGCTGGGTGCGGGGAGCGGTCATCTGGGAGCGCCTGCGGGCCTCTGTCGCCGGGGTGACAGTTTGGCGGCCTGCGCCGCATGCTGCGTCTTGCGCCTGTCACCAAGCGGCGCTAGGGCCAAGGCATGAGCATTCCGATGACACCGACGCAGCACATGCGCGCGATTGCCGTGCTGGGGCTGCCCTTGATCCTGAGCCATGTGGCGCAATTCTCGATCTCGCTGACGGATGCGCTGATGCTGGGCTGGTATGATGTGACGGCGCTGGCCGCGCAGGTTCTGGCGGGGATGGTGTTTTTTGTGCTGTTCCTGTTCGGATCGGGCTTTGCCTGGGCGGTGATGCCGATGGTGGCCGAGGCGGAATCCGCAGGGCAAAGCCAGCAGGTGCGGCGCGTGACACGCATGGCCATGTGGCTGTCGATCCTGTTCGGGGCGGTGTCGATGCCCCTGATGATCTGGTCCGAGGCGCTGTTGCTGGCTTTGGGCCAGACCGAGGAGGTCGCGGGTGAGGCGAGCCGTTACCTGAACGTGGCGGGCTGGGGGATTTTTCCCGCGCTGCTGGTGATGGTGCTGAAATCCTATCTGGCGGCGCTGGAGCGCACGCAGGTCGTGCTGTGGGTGACGATCGGCGCGGTTCTGGTCAATGTCATCGTCAATTACGCGCTGATCTTCGGCAATTGGGGCGCGCCGGAGATGGGGATCGTGGGGGCGGCCTGGGCCTCGGTCTCGGTGCAGATCGTGTCGCTGCTGTTGCTGGCCATCTATGCCGCCGTCGTGACGCGGGAACATGCGCTGTTCATCCGCTTCTGGCGCCCCGATTGGGAAGCCTTCGGGCAGGTGTTCCGGCTGGGCTGGCCCATCGGGATCACCACGCTGGCCGAGGTGGGGCTGTTCGCGGCGGCCTCGGTCATGATGGGGTGGCTGGGCACGCTGCCGCTGGCGGCGCATGGGATCGCGTTGCAGGTGGCGTCACTGGTGTTCATGATCCATCTGGGGCTGGGCAATGTGGCGACGGTGCGGGCAGGGCGCGCGCTGGGCGTGCAGGACTGGGCCGGGCTGCGGTTGGGCGCGCAGGTGGTGGTGGCGCTGTCGCTGCTGCTGGCGGGGCTGACGGTTGTGTTTTTCCTGCTGATGCCCGAATTCCTGATGGGGCTGTTCCTGTCGCCGGACGAGCCGGACCGGGCGGGCGTGATCGCCATCGGTGTGGTGCTGCTGGCGGCGGCGGCGCTGTTCCAGCTGGCGGATGCGGCGCAGGTCATGGCCCTGAGCCTGCTGCGCGGGGTGCAGGATACGAAGGTGCCGATGATCATCGCCGCGCTGTCCTATTGGGCGCTGGGGATGCCTGTGGCCTATGTGCTGGGCTTTGTTCTGGGCTGGGGCGGCGTGGGGATCTGGCTGGGGCTGGCCGTGGGGCTGGCAGGCGCGGGCGTCTTCATGATGCTGCGCTTCTGGGGGGTGATCCTGCCGCGACTGACGGCGCAGCGCTGAGGCGCGCTTAGTCGCCCTTCATCAGGCGGTCGGCCTTCTTGCGCACCAGAACGGTGCGCAGGTCATGCATCGCCAGAAGCAGCGTATCCGTCACGGTGTCAAGCTGTTCATCCGTGGCGCGGGTCTGCGCCCATTGCGTCGTCAGGTTCATGTGATCGACGGCGCGCAGGATGTCATCCACGTCACGCGCCGCCAGAAGGGCGGTGCGCTGGGTCATCCAGTCGGTGATGGCGGCCATGTCCGCCTCGGTCAGGCGGCGGTCGCCATGGGGTTTCACCTCGCCATTGCGGATGTTGATGGTGGCGATCTGGTCCATCTCGATCCGCCGCTGGCGGTTCTCGGTGTCCACGCGGAACACCAGAGCACCGTTTTCCCGCACGCGGAAGTAATAGTCGGGAAGATCACCTGCCATGGGGGCTGCTCCTGTTCAGGTCAGTCCGGCGCAGAAGCGCTGGATGCGGGCACAGGCCTCGGTCAGGGCTGCGTCCGAGGTAGCGTAGCTGATGCGGAAGTTGGGTGAAAGACCGAAGGCGGCGCCGAAGACCACGGCGACGCCGGTGTCCTCCAGCAAGGCGCGGGCGAAGGTTTCGTCATCCGTGATGACGGTACCGCCCGGCGTGGTCTTGCCGATCAGCCCTTTGATCGAGGGGTAGACGTAGAAGGCGCCCTCAGGCGTGGGGCAGGTGACGCCGTCTATGGCGTTCAGCGCGGAGACGACCAGATCGCGCCTGCGGGCGAACATCACGTTATTGGGGGCGATGAAGTCATGGGGGCCGTTCAGAGCCTCGACTGCGGCCCATTGGCTGATGGTGCAGGGGTTCGAGGTGCTTTGCGACTGCACCTTGCGCATGGCGTCGATCAGCGGTTTCGGCCCCGCCGCATAACCGATGCGCCAGCCCGTCATGGCATAGGCTTTGGACACGCCATTCATCGTCAACGTGCGGTCATAGAGCGCAGGTTCCACCTGTGCGGGGGTGCAGAAGGTGAAATCGTCATAGGCGAGGTGTTCGTACATATCGTCGGTCAACACCCAGACATGCGGGTGACGCATCAGCACATCGGTGAGGGCTTTCAACTCGTCCCAGCTATAGCCCGCGCCTGTGGGGTTTGAGGGTGAGTTGAACAGGAACCATTTGGTCGCGGGCGTGATCGCGGCCTCCAGCTGGTCGGGCGTGATCTTGAAGGCGTTTTCCAGCGTGGCCTCGATGAACACCGGCGTGCCGCCCGCCAGCAGGACCATATCGGGATAGCTGACCCAATAGGGCGCGGGGATCACCACCTCATCGCCGGGATTGAGAGTGGCCATGAAAGCGTTGTAAAGCACCTGTTTGCCACCCGTGCCGACGCTGACTTGCGCGGGGGTATAGTCCAGCGCGTTGTCGCGTTTGAACTTGGCGCAGATCGCGGCTTTGAGTTCCGGGATACCATCAACGGCGGTGTAGCGGGTCTTGCCGGCGTTGATCGCGGCAATACCTGCGGCGCGAATATGGTCGGGCGTGTCGAAGTCAGGCTCGCCCGCGCCGAGGCTGATGATGTCGCGGCCCTGCGCGGCCAGTTCCATCGCCAGATTGCTGACCGCGATGGTCGGTGACGGTTTCACGCGGTCAAGCGTCTTGGACAGAAAGGACATGGGCGTGGGCCTCTGGTTTGAATTCGGCAGATCAATGTCTTAGGATGCACGGATAGGCCGATCAAGCAGGATCGGCGGATGGGAGTAAAATGGCAGCGGACCGCACCGAAATCGACGACATCAATGACGTGAGCGAGATGGCCGACAACTGGTACGGACCGGATACGGCCACTTTCGGGGACAGGGTCGCCGCCGCGCGCGAGGCGGCGGGCATGACCCAGAAGCAGATGGCGCGCCGTCTGGGGGTCAAGCATGGCACCGTGCGCGACTGGGAGGATGATCTGTCCGAGCCGCGCGCCAACAAGCTGTCGATGATGGCGGGGCTGCTGAATGTCTCGATCGTCTGGCTGCTGACAGGCGAGGGGGACGGTGTCGCCGCCCCGGTTGACGAAACCCCGATTTCGCCCGATATCAACGCCCTGCTGGTCGAGATCCGCGACCTCAAGACCCAGATCGGGGCCGCGGCCGACCGTCTGGGGCGGCTGGAGAAAAGCCTGCGGATGAAGTTGAAGGGCGAATGATATGCTGATCGAAGAAGCGCCGCAGGGCGAGTCCCGGGAGACACGGCTGCGGCGTCTGGCCATGCGCTCGATGCGGCGCGGGATAAAGGAGATGGACGTGATCCTGTCGCGCTATGCCGAGTTGCATCTGGCCGATCTGGATGAGGCGATGCTGGACAGCTATGACGCGCTGCTGCGCGAGAATGATCACGACCTCTATTACTGGACGAGCGGCGTGCAGGAACCGCCCGCGCATTTTGCGCCGCTGGTGGGGCAGATCCGCGCCATGCTGGCCGCGCAGGGGGGCGCCGTGCCGCGCTGAGCGGGGCGGGTCCACGGATAATCAATCGGATTTTAGGGATATCGGCCGGGGTTTAACCGGTTATTGGGATTTTTGCGTCATCTTCGCCCTCGGTATCAGAAAGCCGACGGAGACGCCCCATGACGATGCACAAGACCCTGACCACGGGTACGCGATCCGGCTTCATGGGCGGGTATCTGGATGCGTTGTCGCTGGTGGAACGGTTGCACCGCCTGTTGCTGGACGTGATCAAGGATGAATTCGAACGCGTCGGCATGCTGGAGGTGAATGCCGTGCAGGCGCTGCTGTTGTTCAACATCGGCGATAACGAGGTGACCGCGGGGGAATTGAAGACGCGCGGCTACTATCAGGGCAGCAATGTCAGCTACAATCTCAAGAAACTGGTGGAAATGGGGTTCATGCATCACCAGCGCTGCGAGATCGACCGCCGCTCGGTGCGGGTCAGGCTGACGCCGCGCGGCCGTGAGATCCGCGATGTGGTGGCGGGACTGTTCGCGCGCCATGCCCAAGGGCTTGAAAGCCGTGGCGTGCTGGGCCCTGACGGGATCGAGGAGATCACATCCGCCCTGCGCCGGGTCGAGCGTTACTGGGCGGATCAGATCCGCTATATCTATTGATGCATCGGGTTGCGGCCGTGGATGCCTCCGGCGGGGATATTTGTAGCAAGCAGAAGCCGGTGTTGCCCTGTGGCGGCGCTGGGCACGGGGCGCATCGGGCGCGGCGCCGGGTGTTCCGGGCAGGCATGCGGCACCGGTCACAGCCAAATGCGACGCGGCGCGGGTCAGGGGCGGTGGTGACCGATCCGGATTTCCAATTCGCGCAGCAGTTTGCGGCGCATCGCGCGTTGCACATCCTCGAAGCCTTCGGCCACTTCGACAAAGGCGGCAGGTCCACGGATCACGACTTCGCGGAAATAGGCGGCCAGACCGGCTTCGGCCCCCTCGGTCAGCCCGTGGTCCGTGGCCAGTTCCCGCACTTCGATGGCCAGCGCGTTCACCGTGATGGCGCTGTAGTCGAAGGTTGCATAGGCGACATCGGGGCCGAAACCGTCATTGTTCACCCCGTCGCCCGAGATGTCGAGGACACGGGCATCGCAGGCGGGACCCTGGCGGAACAGCTCATGGGCATATTCCAGCGCGTGACCGATGGCGGTGGAGAATTCGGCATAGCTGCGGCGACTGGTGGCGATCCGCTCTGCAGTGGCCAGAATCGTCGCCTCGTCCCGCAGCATGATCCAGGGCAGGACCATGTCCTGCTGGACCCGACCGCTCCATTCGAACATGGCCAGCGCCACGGGGCGGTCGGGTTGGCTGAGAATGGCATCGACCACATCGGGGGCGCGCAGGGCCTGTGCCAGACCGCCACGCTGCAGGGCATCCTCCAGCGGATCGACCGAGGAGGAGATGTCCATCGCCAGCACAAGGGCAAGGCGGCAGGCCTCCTGCGCCATGGCGGGGCCGGTCGCCACGGCCATCCCGGCCGCAGCGATGCAGGCCCGCAGGGCGGCCGCGCGCCGCACGCCCCGCAGCCCTTACCAGTGGCCGGTGTTGGGCATGCTGAGCCAGGGTTCTGCCGGGGTCAGGGCCTCGCCTTTCTGCAGCAGTTCGACCGAGACGTTGTCGGGGCTGCGCACAAAGGCCATGCGCCCGTCGCGCGGCGGCCGGTTGATGGTCACGCCATTGTCCATCAGGTGCTGGCACATGGCGTGAATGTCATCCACCTCATAGGCCAGATGGCCGAAATGGCGGCTGTCCGACGGCAGGCCGTCATCGCCGTCCCAGTTGTAGGTCAGCTCGACCGGGCATTCCTCCTGACCGGGAGGCGCCATGAAGACAAGGCTGAACCGCCCGGCCTCGCTGTCATAGTGGCGGGTCTTGACCAGACCCAGCAGTTCGAAGAAAGCTTGTGTCTTTTCAAGGTCTTTCACGCGCACCATTGTGTGCAGATAACGGATGGTCATGGGAGAGTCCTTTCTGTTCCGGTTCGGGTGGCACAGTCAGAATCGCGACCTGACGCCAAAGGAGACCGCGATTTCGCTTGCCTCGAAGCGGCTGACATTGGAGCGGGTTTTCTGTGCCCTGACAGTCATAGATGGCACAAATCCGGCATAGTCAAATGCTTCAAAAAGCATTTCGACGCTTCCGAAGACGGTTTCATCCAGCCGCCCGCCCGGAACGACGATGAAGCCGACGGCATAGTCGGGAAAGTCCGAGGTCGCCGCCCCCAGCGCAAAGGACAGCCGGGCCGGGCCGACGGGCGCGGCCATCGCGTATTGCAGATAGGCCGCGGTTCGGGTGTTGACGGCATTGCGGGAGTCGCTCTGGCTGTCGCGCCACGAGAGGGACAGGCTGATCCTGTCGCCATTGTCCAGACCATGCGCCAACGTCCCGCGCAGCGCGAGGCTTTCGATCGGTCGATTGGCGCTGGTCTCGAAGCTGCGCCGTTCGATCTCTGCGCCGACGGACAGGGTCGTGGCGGGGGTGAGGGACAGGCCGCCGGACAGGCCCAGCCGCCCAAAGCGCTGATAGGGGCTGCCGCCATACCAGCTGCGCCCTGCAACCAGATCGGCCGAGATCAGCCCCCTGCCGTCCATGCCACCGGGGCGGACCGCGTGCCGCAGCCCCGCCTCGACCGAGGAAAAGGCGAAATCCTCGTTCGAGACATCGGCCCCCGGAAAGCTGTTTGCCAGCGCGAGGGAGCTGTCATCCAGCCAGACGCGGGAAGAATAGAGCCGGGCGAGGGCCCGTGTTTCGCTGCTCTGCGTCCGGTGAAGCCGGTAGCCCAGTGCCAGATCCGCCGCGGCGGTGACACCGGACAGAGCCTGCGACAGCCCGTCGAAAATGCCGATCACCGGCACGCCTTCGATCAGCGCATAGGGGCTGTCGCTGCCGTTGTTCACATTCGACGAGGGGGCGAGCGAAAAGCTGAACCTGAGTTGCAGGGGGTCAAGGGCGCGGACGCGGCGGTAATCCTCTTCAATACGGGGCAGGAATGCGGGATCGGGGGCGTGGATCAGGGAGCGGCGCAGCCAGACCTGGGCTCGGGTGAAGCGCTGCTCCTCGACCGAGATGCGGGCAGCCAGTTGCGCGGCCTGAAACTTCTCGGGGGTGGTCTCGGCATGGCGATAGGCCAGCGCAGCGGCGCGGCGGGCCGCGGCCGGTCTGGCCTGCTGTCGAAAGGCCGAGGCGATCAGGTAATGGGCGAAGGCGTCATTGGGGTCCGCCTGAAGCAGGCCATAGCCGATCTGGAGGGCCAGTGTCGGGTTGCCCTGTTCAAGCGCCGCAACGCCGATGTTGCGGGCCTGATCGAGGGTCATGTTGATCTCGGCCTGCGGGGCGGTGGGGGCTTGCGCATAGGCCGCGCCCCCCCATGTCAGCGCGGCGCAACACAGGCCGATGAACCAGCTTGACCTGCGCTCAATTGACATCGGCGCAGAGCGTGGGATCGGAGCCTGCCACACCGCAGCGGCTGAGCACGAAAACGCCGATCTCGCGCTCGCCTTCGAGGTTTCGCAGATTGCCCTCGCCATCAAATTCGGTCAGGGAGACGACGCCGCCGACGGCGGCGGCATCCGTGCCGCCGAAGATGCCACCGTAGTCGCCGATATCGGGGCTGTCAGAGCCGCGATACTGGACCAGACCCCCGAAGAAGGTGCCATCCGGGGCGATGTCCGCGACACGCAGGATCACGTCCGGCAGGTCATTGGGCTGCGTGTTGGGCAGGGTCGCGCCATATTGTGCAAAGACACGGTCCGTGATGGCCCCGTTCACCGCGTTGTTGGCGAAATCCACGTTCAGGAAGATGGTGCCCGTGGTCTGGGCGCTTTGACTAGGGCGCAGCACATCGGATATGCCGGGATCCACTGGCGATAACTGGTCGCCGGGCGCATTGACGTTCGTCACACCCGTATAGGTGCCCGCATAGGAGACGAGGCCACCATCTGGTAGGGTGGACGGAGTCGTGAAAGTGGCGTTGCGTTCGTAGAACCCGCCGCTGAAATAGGTGTTGAACTGCCCGCCATCGGACACGACACCGGCCTGCACGGATTGCTGCGGATCGCTGCTGCGCGCGACCATGGCGGTATAGTGCCGGTCCAGCGGGTCGTCCTGCACGGTGAAGGCGATGTAGCCGGGTCGATCGAGATCGGGTGTCCTTTGGTAGGTCGCGTTGACGATACCGGAGTCCAGGGAATTGAGGCGCAGCACGAGGGTCCCGGCGGCGGCGTTATAGGTTGCGGCTTGCAGGTTCAGGGCCAGTGACGCGGGGATCGGGTTCTCGGCCGACGGCGGGGCGGGCGGAACCGGAATGTCCTCGCCGCTGTCCTCGTCCACGGGCGTGAAAGGGTTTCCACTACAGGCCGCCAACAGGCAAGCGGCCAGAAGGAAGGTCGGGAACTTGATCATGGAAATGGCCCTTTGAACGCGCGGAAATGTGGCGGCAGGGTTTCGTCTGGGCACCCGAAAGTCAATCGGGCACACTTCAAGGCAGAGTAAATTTCACCGGGTGTGGCCATTGGAACCGCCCCACTATTGTGGTTTCCGAGGGGGGCATCCTCAAGATATAGTGATGGCCGACTCATATCCGCAGACAAAGGAGCCCCCGACATGCCGCTTACACCAGACCAGCAGGCCGAGGTTGATGCACAGCGCGCGCAGACCGTGCCCACGCGGCGCGCGGTGTCGCCGGGGATGGAGGCGCATCTCTATACCGCGATCCCTGTGCTGGATCACGGCTTTGTCCGGGTGATCGACTATATGGGCGACGATGCGGCGATCTGTCAGGCCGCAAGGGTCAGCTATGGCCGCGGCACCAAATCGGTGCAGAATGACGAAGGGCTGATCCGTTATCTGATGCGGCACTGGCATTCGACCCCGTTCGAGATGTGCGAGGTCAAGCTGCACGTCAAGCTGCCCGTCTTCGTGGCGCGGCAGTGGATCCGGCACCGGACGGCGAACGTCAACGAATATTCAGCGCGCTATTCGATCCTTGACCGCGAATTCTATATCCCCGCGCCCGAACATCTGGCGGCGCAGTCCGTGGTCAACAATCAGGGGCGCGGTGCGGCGCTGGAGGGTGAGGAGGCGGCACGGGTGCTGGACATCCTCAAGACCGACGCGAACCGGGCCTATGATCATTACGAGCAGATGATTTCGCAGGACGGGCAGGCGGGTCTGGCGCGCGAGTTGGCGCGGATGAACCTGCCCGCGAATATCTATACCCAGTGGTATTGGAAGGTGGACCTGCACAACCTGCTGCATTTCCTGCGCCTGCGCGCCGATGCCCATGCGCAATACGAAATCCGCGTCTATGCCGATGCGATCTGCAAGGTCGTCGCCGATTGGGTGCCCTTTGCCTACAAGGCCTTCGAGGATTATCGCATGGGTGGCGCCACGATGAGCGCAACAGCCCTTGATTGTGTGCGGCGCATGTTGAAAGGTGAAGCGGTCACGCAGGAGACCTCGGGCATGAGCAAGGGGGAATGGCGGGAGTTCGTGGAGGTGATTGGTAATGGTTGAATTCAATCTTCCTGGTTCATCCTATGATGAATTGAAAAAAATTATAATGGGTTATGGTGACGTTTCTCAAAAAGCAAGTCTTTCCGAAGTAAGTAAATTAGCTGGTGTGCACGAAACGACAATTAGTAGATCGGCGAAGTTTCTTGTAGATGTTGGTTTGATTACTAACGGTGCTCAGAAATGTGCAACAGATTTGGGAAAACGGCTATCGCGGGCGCTTGATCATTCGGTGGATGATGACATCAAGGAATGTTGGGCTCTTGCAGTAGAGTCAAATGAAAAAGTTGCAAAATTAGTAACGACAATTAGAATAAAGGGTGGAATGCAGGAGCGAGCATTTTCAGATCATGTGCTATACGTCTCTGGCGCGAAATCTACTTCATCGAATAAAACCGGTGCGAGAACGGTCACTGATATTTTGTTAGTTGCTGGTCTAATCAACGAGATTGATGGGAAGTTGAATGTTTCTCGACCTACTAATGTTGCTCCCATCGAGTCGGGCGGTAGCAAACAGGAAGAGTCAACGTCTGCTCATGAGCGAAAACAGGTCGAACCTGATTTTGTCAAAGAACTACCTATTTCTGTTCAGCCTAAGTCACCACAGATAAACATAAACTTGCAGATTGTCCTTCCTGAGGCAAAGGATCCAGAGGTATATGAACGTATTTTTCGTGCTTTAAGAGATAATTTATTGGATTGATTCTTTGATGCAAGACGAGATAGAGATCTGGCTGAAACGGGTGGGTAGTGCCAGTAAAGAAGTTGATCGAATTTTGTCTGATTATGGGCGGCCTTCGCCGCGCCTAAATTATCTTCAAGAGTTGCAAGAGGAGTTGGTGAAGGCGCCAGTTGACGTGCAGCTTTATTTCCTAGAGTCGATTTCCTGCCTGAAGGTAGGCGTGATTAGACCCGCAATAGTTTCCTCTTGGTCGGGTTTCATATCTATTTTCTGTGAAAAGTTTTTAGTCGAGAAGGGAGATATTATTAGTCAAAAATATAACGCGTGGAGTACTGAAAGTTCAAGCCACCTGCTAGATTCTGCAATTGAACATCAAATTTTAGACGTTGCTGAAAAGATTAACTTCATCTCAAAATCCGACAAGAAAAGATATATAGGCTGGCATAGTCAGCGGAATGAATGTGCTCATCCAAGTATTTTTAGGCCAAGTTTAAATATTGGAATAGGATTCGTTGAGAGTATGATCCTTGAGTCAAAAAAGTTTTTGTGATCTCGGGTAGGTTCATGCCTCCCGCACCGCCTTGCCCTTGCAGGGCAACCACTGGCTGCATACGTCGAAAGGGTAACCCAGAAGGAGGTAACCGATGCAATTCTAGCTCAATACCGACCACAACATTCAGGGCGATGACCGACTGGCCGAGGTGGCCGAGGCCGTTGTGACCGGGGCTTTGGGGCATCTGACCGGGCGGCTGAGCCGGATCGAGGTGCATCTGGCGGATGCCAATGGAGCCAAAGGCGGGGCGGATGATATCCGCTGCACCGTCGAGGCGCGGCCCGAGGGGATGCAGCCGCAGACCGTGACCCATAACGACGCCGATGTGGACGCGGCGCTGCGCGGCGGGGCCAAGAAGATCCGCGCGCTGCTGGACTCGGAGTTCGGCAAGCTGGACAAACGGCGGTAGCCCGGGACCGGGGGGACGCGTCTGTCATCCAGAACGCGCGGCCGCCCGTATCCCCTTGAACCACGTGAAAGGCCGCCCCCCGTGCAACTGATCATTCTCTATGTCTCGACCGCCGCTGTTTTCCTGATCCTTGACGCGATCATGTTGAGCCGCGTGATGAAGCCCCTGTTCGAGACGCATCTGGGCGACCAGCTGGCCGCGCCGATCCGCTTTGCGCCTGCGGCGGTGTTCTATCTGTTCTATGTGGGGGGCTTGCTTTATTTCGTGTCGCTGCCCGCCCTGCGCGACGGGATCGCGGTGCAGGCGCTTTGGGGTGGGGCGCTGTTGGGGGCGATGGCCTATGGCACCTATGAGTTCACCAATTACGCCACATTGCGTGATTGGCACTGGCATATGGTTGCCGTGGACCTGACCTGGGGGGCTGTCCTGACGGGCGTGTCGGCCTGGGCGGGGGTGATGATCACCCGCGCCCTTACCTGATCAACGGAATGCCGGGACCCGGTCCGGTTACAGAAGCCTGAGATCGGCCGCCATCTGGCGTCCGTCCCGCCCCTCCTGCAACTCGTAGGACAGTTTCTGATTGTCGGCGAGGCCGGTCAGGCCGGACCGCTCGACCGCAGAAATATGGACGAAAACGTCCTTGCCGCCATCATCGGGGGCGATGAACCCGTAGCCTTTGGTCGTATTGAACCACTTCACGGTGCCGTTGGGCATGTCCCGTGTCTCCTTCACGTATCATCGTTACCACGCCTGTCTGAGGCGTGCTGCGCGGCGCGCATGATGAAAAGATTGCATGGGTTTTGTAAAAATCAAGAAAAAGACCCGTGAACTTACGGTGTTTTGACGGTATTCAGCCGCGGATGACCGATTGCGAGGCGATGATGACCCTTTACGGATTGAAAACCTGTGACACCTGCCGCAAGGCGATCAAGGCTCTGCCGGCGGCGGAGTTTGTGGATGTGCGCGCGGCGGGTGTGCCGGCCGATCTGCTGGCGCGGGCCCATGCGACCTTCGGGGACAGGTTGGTCAATACCGCCTCGACCACGTGGCGGGGCCTGTCCGAGGCAGAGCGGGCGCGCGATCCGCTGGCGCTTCTGGCCGATCATCCGGCGCTGATGAAGCGGCCGCTGATCGTGGCGGATGACGGCACGCTCTATCTGGGTTGGGGCAAGGATGTGCAGGCGTCTTTGCTTGCGTGAGGGCGGCGCGGTGCCTATCTGGAGTGGAACGGAGGGCGGATCATGCGCAACGCGGCCCTGATGCTGGGGATCATTGGCGGGCTTATGGCCATGCTGGTCGGTTTTTTCAGCTATGGTTATACCGAAGCCGTCGAGAGATATGGCGAGATCGAGGGGCTGTTTGAGCAGGTCGCCAATATGGAAGTGATCCGCGCGGCCAGTTTCCTGTCTCCGCTGCTGGCGATTGCCGGGGGGGCGATGGCCAAGGTACGCGCGCTGTGGGGCGGTGTCTTGCTGCTGCTGTCGGCGGGGGGGATGTATTACGCCTTTGGATTCAACGTGTTTACCATGTTCCCCATCGGGTTCTGTCTTGTCGGTGGTCTTCTGGCCTTGGCCGCCGGGAAACCCGACGAGCCGAAGGCGCATTTCTGATCAGCGCTTGAACAGGCGGTCCAGCGACAGCGGGCCTGCGCCCTTGATCACCAGAACCATCAGCACCAGAAGCCACAGCGCCCGCTGGTCCATGATCGGGCTGTCGGGTATGCGGTCGAACCAGGCGCCCAGCGTTTCGGGATGTGCCAGCGCGCCATGCCCCACAAGATCGGTCAAGGTCTGCACGAGGACGAAGCCGATCATGCCAAGCGCGGCAAGGCGGGTCATCAGACCCAGCAGGATCAGCAGGGGCAGGAGGAATTCGGCCCATGTTCCCGCCAGCACCACCAGTTTGTGCCACAGGCCGAACTGGCTGATGTCATAGCCGGCGGACTCCATCGCGCGGGGGAAGATCTGCGCATAGGCCCCGACCGAAGGCTGGAACAGGCCGAGAAGGCCCGGTCCCAGCTTGGTCAGACCCGAGGCCCAGAAATAGGCCAGAAGTACCCCGGCAAAGACCAGTCGGGCAAGGGTCGGCAATAGCCAGTCGGCGCGGTTCAGCGGCGCGATGGCGCGGTCATGCAGTCGGATCAGGGCAGTCGTCATCAGTCTCGCCTTTCGGGCTGAGCCGCGCCGGTGTGGCGCGTTGGGCGGTGGGGATGAGGCGCGCGGGGGCTGGCGTCAGCCCTGCCGCGCGCCGGTGATGGCGGCACCTGCGAGGAGCAGGCCAAGGATGGGGGCGGGATCGAAACTGTCGTTTCTGGCCATCCCGGCCTCATGCGCCGCGCCAAGGGTTGCACCCTCCCGCAGCGCCGCGACGAAAGCGGCACCGCCCTTGGGCATGGGATGGGCCACGGGATCGAAGTCGGGGCGGGTGATCAACACGTCCTGCGGCTGCGGTGGCGGCTTGGGGCTTCCGGGGATCATGGTATAGGTCCAGATCGCGTGCAGCGGCCAGGGCGAGGGGATCACCTCGATCGCCGGGGCGAGGGTGACGCTTGTGGCGGCCAGATCCTCGGGCGCGATGGCAGCCAGTGCGGCGGGATCGAGCGGCGTGCTGTCAGCCGCGTGATAGGATCGGCGCAGCGCCAGTTCCAGCCGCGCCACATCACCCAGATAGCCCAGATGCGCCAGTTGCGGCGTGGCTTCCAGAAAGGCGGGAAAGTCCTCGCCGTAATGCATCATCAGCCGTGACCGGGGCGGGTTGTCCTGCTGATAGGCGCGGGCGAGCCCGGTAAAATTCTGCGCGCCCAGCAGTTTGGACACGGCGGGAAAGCCCTGTTCCAGCGCGGCGATCAGCGAGGCGGTGACATTGTTGCGATAGACGTTGAAGCGGCGACCTGCGGGGCGGCCTGTGCCATCCTGCAATCCCTGCGGCACCGGGCGGTCCGGGTCCATGAGCGCGGGCAGGAAGTCATCGACAAGGCCGGTCATGACGCGGCCCGCAGCGCCGGGCGCAGTTTGGCGAGGGCCTCGGCGGCGCGCTGTGCCTCGGCGGCCAGAACGGGCCAGTCGGGCACGTCATTGTCCCATTCCACCAGCACCGGGCGCGGGCCGGAACGGGCCAGCACATGGTCGAGCAGGGTCCAGACCGGGTCGGCAATCGCGGCCCCGTGGCTGTCGATCAGCAGGGGCGCGCCGTGGTCATCTTCATCCGTATCATGGCCGCCCAGATGAATCTCGCCCACCGCGTCCAGCGGAAAGGCATCGACATAGGCGCGCGGATCGAAGCCCAGATTGGTGGCGGAGACAAAGACGTTGTTCACATCCAGAAGCAGGCCGCATCCGGTGCGGCGCGTCAGCTCGCGCAGGACATCGGGTTCCGCCCATGTGCTTTCGGCAAAGGCCAGATAGCTGGAGGGGTTTTCCAGCAGCATGCGCCGGCCCAGCGTGTCCTGCACCTGGTCGATATGATCGGCGAGGCGGGCGATGGTGGCATCAGTATAAGGCAGGGGCAGCAGGTCGTTCAGAAAGGCGCTGTCATGGCTGGACCATGCCAGATGTTCCGAAAAGCTGGCCGGTTGCAGCCAATCGCAGAGCTGTTTCAACCGGGCGAGGTGATCGCGGTCCAGCGGGCCTTCACCGCCGATGGACAGGCCCACGCCATGCACGGAAATGGGGAAGCGGTCAGCCAGATGGCGCAATTGCGCGAGAGGGCGGCCCCCGTCGCCCATGTAATTCTCGGCATGAATTTCCAGCCATTGCACCGGGCGCGCATCGGCGATGATGTCGCTGTAATGCTGCGGCTTGTAGCCGATGCCGGCTGCTGCGGGCAGGGTTGTGGTCTGTTGGGGGGCGGTGGTCATGGCAGATGCTCCGTGACAGGCAGGCGGGGCGGGCGCATGGGTGGCGGGATGGGCCGCAGGTCGGATCATGGGGGGTGGGGACAGGTGCGATGCACCTGCCCCCTGTGATGGATCATGCGGGCAGGTCGCGGTCCAGCGCTTCCAGCGAGCCTTTGCGCTCGGTCCCGTCGGCCATCGCGGGCAGTTCGATCTCGGTGCAGGTGCCGGCATCGACCAATGTCCATGCGTTGCCCTGATAGTCGACCTTGGAGGAGCCGGCGCAGGTGGTGCCGGGACCGGCGGCGCAGTCGTTCTGACCGGCGAGCGAGACGCCGAAGCATTTTTCCTTGGCCTGGGCCTGTGCCGGGGTTGAATGGGCGGCGAGGGCGGTGGCCATGGCCCCTGCAATGGCGAGGGATTTCATCATGGTGGACATTGGGTCTTCTCCCTTGAGGTTGATGTCGGTATCGCGGTCTTGGCGATAACATAGTGGTAGCTGGTGGCATCCGTCACGGGCCAGACACGAGAAAGTGTGTCACAGGCCCGTGAGAAAAACCCGCAAAACCTGACCCGGCGGGGTGTCAACCGGCGGAAAACAGCGCGCTCCGGTTGAGTGGAAACGCGCTATCGGTGTGTCGATTGTTACAGCAGATCGGGGGGCGTCGCCTCGGCTGCGAGGGTGGCCACAATCGCGTCAAGCGGTGTAACGGACGTCGAAGTCTCACCAAGTCGGCGGAGCGACACGGTGCCCTCTTCGACCTCTTTCATGCCGCAGGCGAGGATGACGGGGACCTTGCCCACGGAATGTTCGCGGATCTTGTAGTTGATCTTTTCATTCCTGAGATCCGCCTCGGCCCGGATGCCGCGGGCTTTCAGCGCATCCACCACCTTGAGGCAATAGTCATCCGCATCGGACACGATGGCGGCCACCACGACCTGACGCGGGGCCAGCCAGAAGGGCAGCTTGCCCGCGTGGGATTCGATCAGGATGCCGATGAACCGCTCGAAACTGCCCAAGACCGCGCGGTGCAGCATGACGGGGCGATGTTTCGCGCCGTCCTGGCCGATATAGGATGCGTCCAGCCGTTCGGGCAGGACGAAATCCACCTGATGCGTGCCGCATTGCCAATCGCGCCCGATGGCGTCGGTCAGTACGAATTCCAGTTTCGGCCCGTAGAAGGCGCCTTCGCCGGGGTTCACGGTCGGTTCAATGCCAGCCGCGCGGGTGGCGGACAGAAGGGCGGCTTCGGCCTTGTCCCAGATCTCGTCGCTGCCTGCGCGGACATCGGGGCGGGTGGAGAATTTCACCTTGAAGGATTCGAAGCCCAGATCGCGGTAGATCGCCGAGAGAAAGCCGATGAAGCGGGAGGTTTCCGCCTCGATCTGATCCTCGCGGCAGAAGATATGCGCGTCATCCTGCGTAAAGCCGCGCACGCGCATGATGCCATGCAGCGCGCCCGAGGGTTCATAGCGGTTGCACGATCCGAATTCGGCCATGCGCAAGGGCAGGTCGCGATAGGACTTCAGGCCCACGTTGAAGATCTGCACATGGCAGGGGCAGTTCATGGGCTTGAGCGCGTTGACGGTCTTTTCGCGGGCGTGTTCCTCATCGACTTCGACGATGAACATGTTTTCCTGATAGTTGGCCCAGTGGCCGGATTTTTCCCACAACACGCGGTTCACGACTTGGGGTGTGTTCACCTCGACATAGCCGCCCTTGCGCTGCTGGCGGCGCATGTAATCCTGCAATTCGGTATAGATCGTCCAGCCGTTCGGGTGCCAGAACACCTGACCGGGGGCTTCTTCCTGCATGTGGAAGAGGTCCATCTCGCGGCCCAGTTTGCGGTGGTCGCGTTTGGCGGCCTCTTCCAGCATCGTCAGATGGGCTTTCAACTCGTCCCGGTTCAGGAAGGCGGCACCATAGATGCGTTGCAGCATGGGGCGCGTGCTGTCGCCGCGCCAATAGGCCCCCGCGACGTTCATCAGCTTGAAAGCATCGGCGGGCACCTGCCCGGTGTTTTGCAGATGCGGACCACGGCAGAGGTCCTGCCAATGGCCGTGCCAATACATCCGCAAGGGTTCGTCGCCGGGGATGGAATGGATCAACTCGACCTTGTAGGGCTCGTTATTCGCCTCGTAATAGGCGATGGCGCGGGCGCGGTCCCAGACTTCGGTCGTGACGGGATCGCGCTTGGCGATGATCTCGCGCATCTTCTTTTCGATGACGGCAAGGTCTTCGGGCGTGAAGGGTTCGGCGCGGTCGAAATCGTAATACCAGCCGTTGTCGATCACCGGGCCGATGGTGACTTTCACCGCAGGCCAGATCTCCTGCACGGCGCGGGCCATGATATGGGCCAGATCATGCCGGACCAGTTCCAGCGCAGGCGCACGGTCGGCCATCGTGTTGATGGCAAGGCTCGCGTCCTGCGTGATGGGCCATTGCAGATCCCAATGCTTGCCGTCCAGCGTGGCGCTGATCGCCTTTTTGGCAAGAGATTTCGAGATGTCTGCGGCGACATCTGCGGCGGTCACGCCTGCGTCATAGCTGCGTGCATTGCCATCAGGGAATGTGAGAGAGATCTGTGCCATATCGGCCTCCTCGTCGGTTTGGCGCCCACGGAACGCCCGGTTGCGGGTTATATATTGTGCGGTGCCTATGTGACGGGCGGATGGTCCCAAGTCAAGCGGGGGCGATGCGGGGTTTTCCCCGCGCGCGGGCTGGGGCAAGATCAGGGTCTAGGCCGCGAATGACAAAGGGCAGGGCAGATGGTGGAGTATCTTGAGACGGAAGCCGGGCGGCGCATCGCCTATCAGCGGCAGGAGGGGCGCGGGCCGGGCGTGGTGTTTCTGGGCGGCTTCCGCTCGGACATGACGGGGACCAAGGCGCAGTTCCTTGAGGACTGGGCGCGAGCTGAGGGGCGGGCCTTTCTGCGGTTTGACTATTCCGGGCATGGGCAATCCTCCGGCGCGTTCGAGGAAGGGGCGATCGGTGATTGGGCGGCGGATGCGATGGCGGCGGTGGCGCGGCTGACGGCGGGGCCGCAGATATTGGTGGGATCGTCGATGGGCGGCTGGATTTCGCTGCTGCTGGCGCGGGACATGGCGCAGCGTGTTGCGGGGCTGGTGACCATCGCGGCGGCACCGGATTTCACCGAGGACAGCATGTGGGCCGGGTTCGACACCGATCAGCGCGCGGTGCTGGAGGAGGTGGGCCGGATCGCGCTGCCATCGGAATATGGCGAGCCTTTGGTGATCACCAAACGGCTGATCGCGGATGGCCGCAACCATCTGGTGCTGCGCGCGCCGTTGGATTTGCCGTTCCCGGTCAGAATGTTGCAGGGCACGGCGGATGCGGATGTGGACATGTCCGTGGCGCTGCGTCTGCTGGACCATGTGACCGGCCCGGATATCCGGCTGACGCTGGTCAAGAGCGCGGATCATCGGTTTTCGGAGCCCGCCTGTCTGGATCTGATCGCGGCGGCGATTGCCGATGTGACAGCGGCGGTGGCCTGAGATGGAGCAGCGCATCAGCCTTGTGACATTGGCCGTGGCAGACCCCGACCGCGCGGCGCGGTTCTATGAGGCGCTGGGCTGGACCCGTGTGGACAGCGAGCCGGGCATCCGGGTCTTTGATCTGCTGGGGCAATCGCTGGCGCTGTATCCGCGCGCCGATCTGGCCCGCGACATGGGTATATCCGAGACGGAACTGGGCACCGGGGCCATGACGCTGGCCTGCAATACCCGCACCCGCGCGGAGGTTGCGCAGGTCATGGCCGAGGCCGAGGCGGCGGGGGCGCGCATCCTGCGGCCTGCGCATGACGTGTTCTGGGGCGGGCATATCGGCTATTTCGCGGACCCGGACGGGCATGTCTGGGAGGTGGCGTTCAACCCGTTCTCGCCTTTGTCGGCGGCGGGGGCGTTCCGCTGGGCGGGCTTTGGCGACACGCCCGCCAATCCGGTTGACGATGGGGCCTGATCTGTCCACCTTGGCGGCGATGTCCGTCCCGATTGCAAGGCTGTGACCCCTGATGCCCGATCCTCTTGTCCTGTTGCCCGGCATGATGTGCGATGCCCGCCTGTTCGCCCCCCAGATCATCGACCTGTCGCGCGATCACGCGGTGATGGTCGCGCCGATCACACAGGGCGAGCGGATCGAGGAAATCGCATCAAGCCTGCTGGATGTGCTGCCCGCGAAATTCGCGCTGGCCGGGCTGTCGATGGGCGGGATCGTGGCGATGGAACTCTTGCGCCGCGCGCCAGAGCGGATCACGCGGCTGGCCCTGATGGATACGAATCCGCTGGCCGAGACGCCCCAGACCGCCGCCGCCTATGAGCCGTTGATCATCGGGGCGCGGGCGGGGCGGCTGGACGAGGTGCTGCGCGGCTTCATGAAGCCCGAATATCTGGCGCCGGGGCCGCAGCGTCTGGCTGTGTTGAACCAGGTGATCGAGATGGGGCGTGATCTTGGGCCGGAGGTCATGGTGCGGCAGGTGCGCGCGCTGCAACGGCGCCGGGATCAGCAGCCCACGCTCAGGCGCTGCAAGGTGCCGACGCTGATCCTCTGCGGGGCACATGACACGCTGACCCCGCTGAAGCGGCATGCCTTCATGGCGGACCTGATCCCCTATGCCCGGCTGGAAGTGATCGAGGAGGCGGGCCACCTGCCGACGCTGGAGGCCCCCGAGGCCACGACCGCCGCGCTGCGGGTCTGGCTGAAACAGCCTTTCGTGCTGCAATGAGCGGTTTACCGGAGCACGTGGCGGGCTATGGCGCGGTCACGGCCTTTGCCGAAGAAGCCGCCTGTCCCGATCTGCCGGTGATCCCCGAACGCGGCGTGGCCGGGACGGCGGAGAAGCGGCTGCCCGATCTGGCCGCAGCGCTTGCGGCGGTGGGGCTGCGCGACGGGATGACGGTGTCCTTTCATCACCACCTGCGCAATGGCGACGGGGTGCTGAACGCGGTGCTGGATGCCGTGGCTGCCGCCGGGATCGGGGGGCTGACGCTGGCCCCCAGTTCGATCTTTGCCACCCATGCGCCGCTGGTGGATCACATGGCGCGCGGGACCGTGACCGGGTTGCGCACCGCCTATATGGCCGGGCCGGTGGCGCAGGCGGTCAGCCGCGGGGCGCTGGCGCGGCCTGTGGTGCTGCATACCCATGGCGGGCGGGCGCGGGATATCGAGACGGGGCGGTTGACCATCGACGTCGCCTTCATCGCGGCGGCCATGGCGGACCGGGCGGGGAACCTGACCGGGGCGCAGGGGCCCTCGGCCTTTGGGCCCTTGGGCTATGGGCAGGTGGATGCGGCGCGGGCGCGTGTGACCGTGGCGGTGACCGATTGTCTGGTCGAGGAGTTGCCCTGCGCTGCGGATATCCCGGCGGCGCAGGTGGATCATCTGGTCGTTCTGGACCGTATCGGGGATGCGGCGCGGATCGTGTCGGGGACGACGCAGATCACGACCGATCCCATGGGGCTGCATATTGCGGCGATGGCGGCGGATCTGATCGCGGCCTCTGGCCTGATGCGCGACGGGATGAGTTTCCAGACCGGGGCGGGGGGCACGTCGCTGGCGGTGGCCGCGCGGTTGGGGCAGTTGATGACGCAGGCGGGCGTCATCGCGGGCTTTGCCAGCGGCGGCATCACCGCGCCCATCGTGGCGCTGCACCGTGCGGGACTGGTGCGGCGGCTGTGGAATGTCCAGAGCTTCGATCTGGATGCGGTGGCAAGTTATGCCGATGATCCGCTGCACAAGGGAATGAGCGCCAGTCGCTATGCCAACCCGGCCCGCGCGGACAGTATCGTCAATGCGCTGGATGTGATGATCCTTGGCGCGACCGAGGTCGGGGCGGATTTCGACGTGAACGTGACCACGGGCAGCGATGGCACGATCATGGGCGGCTCGGGCGGTCATGCGGATGCGGCGGCGGGGGCCAAGCTGGCGATTGTGGTGACCCCGCTGGCGACAAGCGGCTGGCCGCGTCTGGTCGAGCGTGTGACCTGCCGCACCACCCCCGGCGCGCATATCGACGCGGTGGTGACCGAGGCGGGGATTGCGATCAACCCGCGCCGTCCCGATTTGCTGGAGCGGGCGCGTCATGCGGGTCTGCCCGTGATGACGCTGGCCGAGATGCGCGCCATGTGCCCGCCGCCGCGCGCGGTGCTGCGGCCCGTGCCGGATGCGCCCGTGGTTGCGGTCTGTGAATATCGTGACGGGCGGGTGATCGATCTGGTCCGGCGGCAGCCGGTCTAGGTCATGGCACCGCGCAAACCCACCACGACCGAGAAGATCAGGCGGATGAACCAGAGGTTTCTGGTGCGGGTCCGGCGCAAGGTGCCGGCGGGGTTGCGGCTGGTGGCCGGGCTGTTGCTGATTCTGGGCGGTGTGCTGGGCTTTCTGCCGGTGCTGGGCTTCTGGATGATCCCGCTGGGACTGGGTGTCGCGGCGTTGGATGTGAAGCCGCTGATCGCGTGGGTGCGCGGGCGCAAGGACGGGCGCTGGAAGTAGGGGCAGCGAGACGCAAAAGGCCGGGCGCTGGGCCCGGCCTTCTTTTGTCTCTATCGCAAAATCTTACTTCGCGGCGGCGTTCTTGTTTGCGGCCTTGATCTTGGGCTTGGCCGGGCCGCTGTTGGCGTCGATGAAGTTCAGCACCAGCGGGCGGATGTTGTTGCGCCAGCTTTTGCCCGCGAAGATGCCATAGTGACCGGCATCGGGTTCGACATGGCTGGCCTTCTTGCTGTCCGGCAGGCCGGTGCACAGGGCGAGCGCGGCGATGCACTGACCGGGGGCCGAGATATCGTCCTTGGCGCCTTCCACCGTCTTGACGGCGACATCGGTGATCTTGCCGATATCGACATGGCGGCCATTTACGGTGAATGCGTTCTTGGCGATCTCGCGGTTCTTGAAGATCCGCTCGACCGTGGACAGGTAGAATTCGGCGGTCATGTCCATGACAGCCAGATATTCGTCATAGAAACGGTTATGGGCGTCATGATCCGACGCCTCGCCGCGGGCGGTGCGGGCGATCTGATCCATGAAGGCCTTGGCATGGCGGTCGCCGTTCATCGAGATGAAGGAGGACAGCTGCAACAGGCCCGGATAGACCATGCGCCCCACGCCGGGGTATTTGAACCCGACGCGCTGGATCATCGACTGCTCCAACTGGCCCATGGTCACCCGCGCGCCGAAATCGGTCACGTCGGTGGGGGTGGCGTCCGGGTCGATCGGTCCACCGATCAGCGTCAGGCTGCGCGGCTGGGCGGAGGGGTCCTCCTCGGCCAGATAGGCGGTGGCGGCCAGCGCCAGCGGCGCGGGCTGACAGACGGCGATCACATGAGTGTCCGGTCCCATGTGGCGCATGAAATCCACCAGATAGAGGGTGTAATCCTCGACATCGAACTTGCCGGCGCTGACGGGGATGTCGCGGGCATTGTGCCAGTCGGTGATATAGACCTCGCAATCGACAAGCAGGCTTTTCACGGTCGAGCGCAGCAGGGTGGCGTAATGGCCCGACATCGGCGCGACCAGAAGCACCTTGCGGTGGCTGGGCTCGCGTCCGGCGACGCGGAAATGGACAAGGTTGCCGAAGGGTTTGTCCACGACGGTGTCGATATGGACCAGATGGTCCTTGCCATCGGCGCCGGTAAAGGTGCGGATGCCCCAGTCCGGTTTCGCGACCATGCGCTTGAAGCTGCGCTCGGTCACTTCGCCCCAGGCGGCCATCCATTGCAAAGCAGGGTTTGGCACCATGCTGAAAACCGGATAGGATGCCAGTGACAGGGCGGAGGCACCCAGCCATTGGTTCGTATTACGCATCGTTTCCATAAGGTCGTAAGCGGCCATGTAACGCATCGGCGTCTCCTCGGTATACCATACGCAGGGGTGGTCATCATGCCGCTGGCCTCCCCGACAGGACGGCAACAATGCTGCGTAGCAGCAAGAATACGGGGAATTTTTGAATATGACAACTGAAGAGGCTGGTCAGGGCGAAAATTTAGAGCGTCTGAACGCCAATCTGGCCAAAGTCGAGGAATTGTCCCAGCGACTTGTCTCTGCATTGTCACACCGCAAGGCGGCGAATCCCACCTTGAACGCACCGGATCAGGAGATGTTCGCCAAGGCTGCGGGCACCTACTGGACCCGGATGATGCAGAACCCGGCGCATCTGTTCGAGACTCAGGTCGAATATTGGGGCAGCGCGGTCAAACATTTCCTTGAGGCGCAGCAAGCCCTTGCCAGCGGCAAGTTGCAGGCGCCCGAGGATCACACGCCCGATGACCGGCGCTTTGCCAACCCGATGTGGAAGACGCATCCCTATTTCAACTTCATCAAGCAGCAATACATGATCAACGCGCAGGCCATCGAGAAGGCCGTGGCCGAGATCGACGACATGACGCCCAAGGAAAAGAAGCGTCTGGAATATTTCGCGCGCCAGATCGTCGACATGATGGCACCCACGAATTTCCTGACCACCAATCCCGACGCGCTGGAACGCGCCGTCGCCACCGAGGGTGAGTCGCTGGTCAAGGGGCTGGAGAATCTGGTCGCCGATATCGAGGCCAATCAGGGCGAGATGCTCGTGCGGCTGGCCGATGACAGCGCTTTCCGTCTGGGCGAGAATATCGCCACCACGCCGGGGCAGGTCGTTTACCGCAACCGGATGATGGAACTGATCCAGTTCGCGCCAACGACCGACACGGTTCATGCGATCCCGCTGATCATCTTTCCGCCTTGGATCAACAAATACTACATCATGGATCTGAAGCCCGAGAACAGCCTGATCAAATGGATCACCGATCAGGGCTTTACCCTGTTCGTCGTGTCCTGGGTGAACCCGGACGAAAGCTACCGTGACGTGGGGCTGGATGATTACATCAACGACGGTTACCTGACCGCGATCCGCGAGGTGAAGGCGATCACCGGGCAAAAGCAGGTCAACGCCGTGGGCTATTGCATCGCGGGCACGACGCTGTCGATGGTGCTGGCGCTGCTGAAACAGCGCGGCGACAATTCAATCAAGTCGGCGACCTTCTTCACGGCGCTGACGGATTTTTCCGAACAGGGCGAATTCACGCCCTTCCTTCAGGATGATTTCATCGACGGGATCGAGGCCGAGGTGGCCGAGAATGGCGTGTTGCGGTCCTTCATCATGGCGCGGACGTTCTCGTTCCTGCGGTCGAACGACCTGATTTATGGGCCTGCCATCAAAAGCTATATGCTGGGCGAGGCACCGCCCGCCTTTGATCTGCTGTATTGGAACGGCGACGGCACGAACCTGCCCGCGCGCATGGTGGTGGAGTATCTGCGCTGGCTCTGCCAGCAGAACCGTTTCGCCGGAGAGGGGATCGACTTGCTGGGCACGCGGTTGCATCTGTCCGAGGTGGATCTGCCCGTCTGTCTGATCGCCTGCGAGACCGATCACATCGCGGCCTGGAAGGACAGCTATCGCGGCGCGCAGGGCATGGGGTCGAATGACCGCACCTTCATCCTGTCGCAGTCGGGCCATATCGCGGGGATCATCAACCCGCCCACCAAGAAGAAATACGGCCATTACACCAACGAGGACATGAGCCTGCCCGCCGACGACTGGAAGGGCAAGGCTGACTTCCACGAGGGCAGCTGGTGGCCGCGCTGGGGCAAGTGGCTGGCAAAGCGGTCGGGCAAGACGGTTGACGCTAGGGAACCGGGTGATTCTACCCATCCACCGCTGTGTCCGGCACCCGGAACATATGTGCTTCCGCCTGCAAGGGACTGATTCACAAGACATAAAAGAAATTATGCTGCGATGCGGCATAAAATCCTTGAAATGCCGCGTTGCAGCATGCATATTGGGTGCAGCTTCAAACACCGGGGTGGGCCCGGAAAGCACGAAAAGGATCAAGACAATGGCCAAGACGCAAGATTTCACCGCCATGATGAAAGACATGATGGGCGCATTCCCCGTTGACACCAAGTCGATGGAAGACGCCTTCAAGACTCAGGCGACCCTGAACGAGAAACTGTCGGGTCTGGCCCTGACCGCGGCCGAGAAATCGACCGAGATCTCGACCAAATGGACCAAGGACACGCTGTCCAAGCTGGCCGAAATGACCAAAGTGAAGGCAGAGCCTGCCGATTACGCCAAAGCCATGACCGATTTCGCATCGGCTCAGGCAGAAGCATCGGCCGAGTACATGGCCGCTTTCGCCGAAGTCGCCAAGAAAATGCAGATGGACACCGTCGAACTGCTGATGGCTGCCGGCAAGGACATGACCGAGGAAGCTTCTGCCGCTGTGCAGAAAGCCGCCAAGGACGCGACCACCGTGGCGAAAAAAGCCGCTGCGAAGTAATCGCGGACGGTAACGAACGCACTGACGCATCCTTCTCCTCCTCCCTGGGATGCGACACGCGAGGGCGGGCCATTGTGCCCGCCCTTTCTTTTTGTTCTGCATGGGCCTAAGCTATGCTGCAGTGCTGCATCAAGGGGAGGGTCGCCCGTGGCCGAAGACAAGAAACCGCTTCTGATCAAGCGTTATGCCAGTCGCCGTTTGTACAATACCGAAACCAGCGATTACGTCACGCTTGAGGATATCGCCGGTTTCATCCGCGAGGGTCGCGAGGTGCAGATCGTCGATCTGAAATCCGGCGACGACCTGACGCGGCAATATCTGCTGCAGATCATCGCCGAACATGAAAGCCGGGGCGAGACGATGCTGCCGGTGAATGTGCTGACCGATCTGGTGCGCAGCTATACCACGCAGGCCGGGTCGGTTGTGCCGCAATTCCTGGCCATGTCCTTTGACATGCTGCGCGACAGCCAGTCCAAGATGATGGAAAACATGGCCCGGGTCACGCCCATGGCCAAGCTGCCCGGATTCGAGGCGATGCAGGCCCAGCAGGAGGCGTTCCTGAAGGCGATGACCGGCGGTCTGAAAGGCGGATGGCCCGTGGGATCGTCCGGCCCTGCGCGCGAGGCGGATACCGACAAGGATGACGAGGCCGGGCTGGACGAGATCAAGCGCCAGTTGCAGGACTTGCAGACGAAACTGTCCAAGATGGGCAAGTGATCCCGTCATGGTCGACAGCCCCGGTCGCATAACCCTCTGGGGGATCGAGGTTTTCGTGGCCACGGCGGAAGAGGGTAGCATCTCGGCCGCCGCGCGCCGCCTTGGCGCCAGCGCCTCGGCGGTCAGCCAGCAATTGACCAATCTGGAAGGCGCGATCGGGGCCACGCTGCTGCAACGCAACGCGCGCCCCGTGACCCTGACCCCGGCGGGCGAGTTGTTCCGCAGGCGGGCGGGCATCATTCTGAACGAGGCGTCTTTGGCGCGGGCCGAGCTGGCGATGGCCGATCTGTCGGCCTTGACCCGGTTCAGGCTGGGCATGATCGAGGATTTCGAGGCCGATGTGACGCCGCGCCTGCTGACCGATCTGGCGGCCAGTCTGAAAGGCTGCCAGTTCCTGCTGGAAACCGGGGCCAGCCATCACCTGCATGACCAGTTGGACGCGCGCGCGCTGGATGTGATCGTGGCCGCCGATATGGGGGCCGAGGCCGACTGGATGGAGCTGCATCCGCTTTTGACCGAAGGCTTCGTCGTGGCCACCGCCAAGGGGGCGTTGCGCCCGGATCGTGACGTGCTCAAGCAGTTGAAAACCCTGCCTTTGGTGCAATACACGACGCGGCATTACATGGGCCGGTTGATCGCGGCGCATCTGGCGCGGCAGAACCTGACGCTGGCGCATCGGTTCGAACTGGACAGCTATCACGCCATTCTGGCGCTGGTAGCGCAGGGCGCGGGCTGGACGATCCTGACGCCGCTGGCCCTGATGCGGGCGCGGCGCTTTGCCGACCGGCTGGATGTGTTCGAACTGCCCTTCGCGCCGCTGTCGCGCACGATTTCCCTGACGGCGCGCAAGGGCGTGTTGCAGGACATGCCCGCTCAGGTGGCAGAGCGGCTAAGGCCGCTGTTGCGTGACATCATCGTGACCCCGGCCATTCAGGCGCATCCCTTCATGGCCGGGCAATTGACGCTTATCTAGGTGGCATAGGCCCGCAGATTGCCCATCACCTCTTGCGCGGCGGCGATCAGGGCATCGGCGATCACATCCAGTTCCGGCAGCTGCAGGCGCGCGGGCAGGCGGGTGTCGCAGGCGCGCATCAGCATGGCGCGGGTCTGGGGCAGGGCGGGGATATCGCCCAGAAACTGCCAGTTCCAGAAGGCGCGGGCGTTATCGGCACTCATCCCGAAAACCTGCACCTTGACGCCGCGCCGGGCGGCGGCATCCGCAAAGGCGCGGATATCGTCATCCGACATGCCGACCATGTTGAACTGGATGGAATCGGGCGCGCGTTCTTCGGGGGCCAGTTTCTCGGGCACCTCGATCCAGGGCGAGGCGTTCAGTTTCGCCGCCACATAATCATGGTTGCGCCGCCCATCCGCCACGCGCCGGGCCATTTCCGCCAGTTGCGGCCGGATCAGCGCCGCGCTCAGGTTGTTGAGGCGCAGATTGTAAAGCGGCAGCTTGTTCTGCCAGCGGGCAAAGGCTGCCTCCAGATCGGCCTGCGCGGCCGGATCCAGACTGCCGTGTTTCTTCCAGTTATGCTCGTAAGCGCCGGACATGATGATGGCGCGGGCCACCAGATCGGCATCGTCGGAAATCAGGATGCCACCCTCGCCCGCGTTCAGGAGCTTGTAGCTCTGGAACGAAAAACAGCCCATCTTGCCGATGCTGCCGATGATCTTGCCATGCCATGTGGTGCCCAGGGAATGGGCCGCATCCTCGATCACCGGGACCCCTGCCGCGTCAGACAGCGCCATGATCGCATCCATGTCGGATGTGTGCCCGCGCATATGGCTGATCATCACGGCCTGCACGCCGGGCAGCTTGGCCGCGAAATCGGCCATGTCGATGCGGTAATTCTCGCCCACCTCGCACAGGACCGGGACGCAATCGGCATGCACGATGGACGAGGGCACGGCGGCAAAGGTAAAGGCCGGGATCAGCACCTTTGCCCCCCGTGGCAGGTCCAGCGCCTTGAGCGACAGGAACAACGCGGCGGAGCAGGAGGAGACCGCCAAAGCATAGCGCACGCCCATCATCGCCGCGAACTCCCGTTCCAGAAGCGCCACCGGCGACGCCTCGGTCGAGGTGTAACGGAACAGGTCCCCCGTTTGCAGCAGGCGTTCGATCTCGGCCCGGGCCGCGGGCGGGATGGGTTCCGCGTCATAGGTGTTGGGGGGAAGGGCGGCAGGGGTATCGAGCGACATGCGTTTCGGCTTTCCTGAATACTCTTTTCAGGATTTCTAAACGATTATCGCTGTCACTCAAGCCCCAAATGCGCGCAAGGCGGGTTTCTGTCTCAGATCCCTAGACGGTCGCGCAGGGAATACCATGTCATCGCCAGGACCAGCAGCGGGTTGCGGAAGGCCGCGCCACCGGGGAAGGGCGTGGTCGGAATGCGCGCCATGGTGTCGAAGCCTTCGGCCTGCCCGCCGATGGCCTTGGCCATGAGATAGCCCGCATGGGTCGCGGTGCCGACACCGTGGCCGGAATAGCCCGACGCGGACAGGATATTGGGCGCCACCCGGGCCAGATAGGGCAGGCGTTTCATGGTGATGGCCAAAGTGCCGCCCCAGGCGTAATCCAGACGGATATCCGCCAGATGCGGAAAAATCTCGGACATCGGCTTGCGCACCAGTGCCGCGATGTCGCGCGGGAAACGGTAGCCATAGGATTCCCCGCCCCCGAACAAAAGCCGCTTGTCCGCACTCAGGCGGAAGTAATTGACCACGAATTTGCTGTCCGCCACCGCCACGTCGCGGGTCAGCACGCGGCCGGCGTCATCGCCCAGCGGTTCGGTTGCCACGATGAAATTGTTGATGGGCATCACCCGCGCGGCCACCTTGCGGTTCAACCCGCCAAGGTATCCGTTGCAGGCCAGGATCAGGTGATCCGCCTCGATCCGTCCCTGTCCGGTCTGCACGGCGATCCTTGCGCCCTCGGTGATGTGATGCACATGGCTGTTCTCGAAGATCCGCACCCCCGCCGCCACCGCCGCACGGGCCAGTCCCAGCGCGAAGTTCAGCGGATGCAGATGCGCGGCCCCCATGTCCAGCACCCCGCCTTTATAGACGGGCGAGGGGCAGAGCGCGTGGCAGGCCGCCGCGTCCAGCGCCTCGATCCCGGCGTAGCCATAATCGCGCTGCAAGAGATCCGCATAGCGGTGCAGGTCATCCACCTCGCGCGGGGAAAATCCGGTCCAGGCGACGCCGGGTTTCAGATCGCAGTCGATCCCATGCCGCGCGATCAGCCCCTTGACCAGATCCTTGGCCTCCTCGCCCAGATCCCACAATTGCCGCGCCGCAGGCTTGCCCAGCATCTTTTCAAGGCTGGCCTGATCCTGTCGCTGTCCCGATCCCAACTGCCCGCCATTGCGCCCCGAGGCCCCGAAGCCCACGCGATGCGCCTCCAGCAGCACCACGTCAAAGCCCGCTTCCGCCAGATGGAGCGCCGCCGAGAGACCCGTGTAGCCCGCGCCCACGACGCAGACATCGGCCCGCGCCGTGCCTTTCAACGCCGGGTGACGCGGGGCGTCATGGGCGGTGGCGGCATACCAGCTTGGCGGATACTCGCCCTGACGGTCATTGGAAAATAGCAGGTTCACGGCGCCCCTCCTGTTCTGGTGACGGACGTTCTGTTTCTTTTTGCGGAAAATATCCCGGGGGGCGGCCGCAGGCCGGGGGGCAGCGCCCCCCAGCGCCCGCGATCACACGTTCAACAGCAGATGTTCCCGCTCCCACGGGCTGATGACTTGCAGGAATTCTTCGTATTCCGTGCGCTTCACGATGGAATAGACGCGGGCGAAATCAGGGCCCAGCACCTCGTGCAGGTCCTTGGCCTCCTCGAACAGGTCCAGCGCATCGCCCATCACGCGGGGGATATCGCCCTCGCCCTCATAGGCGTCGCCCTTGAACTGCTTTTCGGGCCAGATTTCCTGCATCATGCCCAGATAGCCGCAGGCCAGACTTGCGGCGATGCCCAGATAGGGGTTGCAATCCATGCCCGCCAGACGGTTTTCCACCCGGCGCGCGGCGGGGCTGGACAGGGGCACGCGGATGCCGGTCGTGCGGTTGTCGCGGCCCCATTCCAGATTGATGGGCGCGGCATGGCCCACCACATAGCGGCGATAGCTGTTCACATAGGGCGCCAGCACCGCGATCGCCGAGGGCAGGTGTTTCTGCATGCCGCCGATGAAGTGGAAAAACGCATCCGTCTCGCCGCCCTGCGGGCCGGAGAAAAGGTTCTGCCCCGTTTCCATGTCAAGAACGGAATGGTGGATATGCATGGCGCTGCCGGGTTCATCGGCGATGGGTTTGGCCATGAAGGTGGCGAAACAGTCGTGGCGCAGCGCGGCTTCGCGGATCAGGCGTTTGAAATAGAACACCTCATCGGCCAGCTTGATCGGATCGCCATGCAGCAGGTTGATCTCCAGCTGCCCGGCGCCGCCTTCCTGGGTGATGCCGTCGATCTCGAAACCCTGAGCTTCGGCGAAATCATAGATGTCGTCGATCACGGGGCCGAATTCATCCACGGCGGTCATCGAATAGGCCTGACGCGCGGCGGCGGGACGGCCCGAGCGGCCCATCATCGGCTCGATCTTCTTGGCCGGGTCCAGATTGCGCGCAACCAGATAGAATTCCATCTCGGGGGCGACGACGGGTTCCCATCCCTGTTTGTGATAAAGGTCGATCACGCGCTTGAGCACGTTGCGCGGGGCGAAGGGGATCGCGTTGCCCTTGCGGTCATAGGCGTCGTGGATCACCTGAAGGGTCCAGTCGCCGGTCCAGGGCGCAGCGGTGGCGGTGCTCATGTCGGGGCGCAGGATCATGTCGCGCTCGATGAAGCCTTCGGCACCTGCCGCCTCGCCCCAGTCGCCGGTGATGGTCTGGTAGAAGATCGAATCCGGCAGGTGGAAGTAATCCTGCCGCGCGAATTTGCTGGCAGGCACAGCCTTGCCGCGCGCGATGCCGGGCAGGTCCGAGATGATGCATTCCACCTCGTCCAATCGTCGGTTTTCCAGAAACAGGCGCGCGGCCTCGGGCAGGTGGTCGGTCCAGTCTTTCATCTCATGCGGTCCTTTTGAGGAAGGCCGCCATGCGGTCAGCAAAGCGGGCGGAATCCAGCGGCGCGTCCAGCTTGTCGCGGGCGGCGGCGATCTGGTCTGCGGGCACGACACCGGGGGCGCGGTGGGTGATCAGCCCGTCAAGCAGCGGTTTGCCGAATTCCGGATGGGGTTGGATGGTCAGGATGGTGTCGCCATAGGCAAGCGCGGCATTGGCGCAGAAATCGTTGGAGGCCAGCACCTTTGCGCCTTCGGGCAGGACCGTGACCTGATCCTGATGCCAGGCGTTCAGGGTCATGATCTCGTCCCCGAAATCGTAATTGGTGGGGCCCACGGCCCAGCCGCCGGCGAATTTCTCGACCTTGCCGCCAAGGGCCTGGGCGATGATCTGATGGCCGAAGCAGACGCCGATCAGCGGTTTGCCCGCATCGCGTATGGCGCGGATCAGGTCTTCCAGCGGGGGAATCCAGGGATGATCCTCATAGGCGCCGTGTTTGGAGCCGGTGATCAGCCAGCCATCGGCATCATCCGGGCCTGCGGGGAATTGGCCATCCACCACGTTGAAGGTGACGAAGTCGAAGCCGTGCCCGCCCAGAAGGCGCGCGAACATGTCGGAGTAATCGCCAAGCGCGCCCCTGACCTCGTCAGGGGAATGGCCGGTTTGCAGGATGCCGATTTTCATGGAACACCAGTTTTGGAATGGTCGTCATGGTAGCCAAGCCCCCGTGTCACGGCAAGGGGGGCAGGGCAAGGGGGGGCGGGCAAGACCGCCCCCCGATCCCATGGCGTCAGACGGTGTCGAGATAGATCTCGACCCGTTCTTCGGGGGTCAACTCGCCCATGTAATGCAATTCCTGCCGTTTGGTCAGCACGAAGTTGCGGATCAGTTCGGGGGCGAAGATGCCGGCGATTTCGGGACTTGTCTCGAAGGTGTTGATCGCATCGACCCATGTGGTGGGCACCTGCGGCAGGTCCAGCGCATAGGCGTTGCCGGTGATCGGGGCGGGTGGTTCGGCCTGTGCCTCGATCCCGTTCAGCGCGGCCCCCAGGATGGCGGCCAGCATCAGATAGGGGTTCACGTCGCCGCCAGCCACGCGATGCTCGATCCGCCGGGCGCGGCTGCTGCCGGACGGAATACGCACCGCCGCCGTGCGGTTCTCATAGCCCCAGCAGATGCCGGTCGGGGCATGGGCGTCGGGCACAAGGCGGTCATAGCTGTTCCAGTGCGGGGCGAAGATCAGCGTCGAGCCAGACATGGCGTTCAGGCAGCCAGCCACCGCATGGCGCAACTTTTCTGTGCCCAAAGGCCCGCCATCATCAAAAATGTTGCGTCCTTCTGCGTCCAGAACCGAGAAATGTGTGTGAAGGCCGGAGCCTGCGTAATCCTCATAGGGCTTGGCCATGAAGGAGGCGGCAAAGCCGTGCCGCCGCGCCAGACCCTTGACCAGCATCTTGAAAAGCCAGGCATCGTCGGCGGCGCGCAGGGCGTCGTCGCAATGCATGAGGTTGACTTCGAACTGGCCCAGACCTGCCTCGGAAATGGCGGTGTCGGCGGGGATGTCCATCTCCTCGCAGGCCTCGTAAAGGTCGGTGAAGAAGGTATCGAAGGCATCCAGCGCGCGGATCGACAGGGTTTCCGCCGCCTTGCGCCGCTTGCCCGAGCGCGGGCTGACCGGAACCTGCAACTTGCGGCCCGAGTCGTCGATCAGGAAGAATTCCAGTTCGACCGCGACCACGGGGGTCAGGCCATGGGCCTTGTAGCGGTCCACCACGGCGCGCAGGGCGTGGCGGGGATCGCCCTCATAGGGGCGGCCATCCTCGCGGAACATCCAGATCGGCAGCAGCGCCGTCGGCGCCTCCAGCCAGGGCATCGGCATGAAGCCACGCTCGGTCGGTTTCAGCACGCCGTCGGCATCGCCGGTTTCAAACACCAGAGGGCTGTCATCGATATCCTCGCCCCAGATATCGAGGTTCAGCACGGAAAGCGGAAAGCGCGTCCCCTCGTCCACCACCTTGTCGGCATAGCGCGTGGGCACGCGCTTGCCGCGCGCCTGGGCGTTCAGATCGGCGGCGGCCACGCGGATCGTGCGCACCTCGGGGTGCTTTCTCAGCCAGTTCTTCATCGTCTCACCTGACGGGTTGAGGGCTGGCATGCATCGACAGGGCGCGATTGCCGCGTCCCGACGATATCAGGTCCATGCCCTTGGTCCTTTGTTTATGATCAAATTTCACGAGATAGGTTGTAGCTGCCCGCCGCATCAGAAAAAGCGGATCGGATCACACCCAAATAATTTGATCAAAATATTGATACTACCGGATCAGATTCGGACGCAAGCGAATTTTGCGACGTTGTTCGGGCGGCAGGTGGCGGTTCAGGTGGCGGTTGACCAGCCCGAAGAGGCCGATGATGGCCAGTGTCAGCAGGATGAAATAGCCCGCAAGGATCGGGTAGGGCACGAAGGGGTTGAAGGTCTGATCCGCGAAATACCGCGCGTAGTAAAGCGCGTCGCCCTTTTGCTGCTGCGCGGGAAAGCCCGAAAAGAACACCAGCGTCGTGGCGTGGAACAGGAAGATCGCCTCGTTCGTGTAGCCGGGCCAGGCCAGCCGCAGCATGGTGGGCCAGATGATCCGGCGAAAGCGCGGCCAGCCCGACATGCCGTAGGCATCCGCCGCCTCGACATCGCCGCGCGGGATGGATTTCAGCGCGCCATAGAAAATCTCGGCCGAATAGGCGGCGGTGTTGAAGAACAGCACCACCAGCGCGCCCAGCCAGGCCGAACTGAACGGGTCAAAGACCGGATGCACGGATTTCAGGCTGAGGAACAGGAAATAGGCGAAGAAGAACTGGATGAAGAGGGGCGAGCCGCGAAAGATGAAGATGAACCATTCGGACGGCTTGCGGATGACCCGCGCGCGGGCACCCTTGCCCAGGGCCAGCGCGGTGGCCAGAAAGAACCCCGCCGCCAGCGCCAGCACGCCGAAATAGACGTTCCAGATCAGCCCCGAGCCGATCAGCGTGAATTGCTGGCAGAGCGTGAAATCCGAGCGCGGCAGCAGCCGTTCGCCATATCCGAGGCTGCGCAGCCCGTAATCCGTGATGGTCTGGAGGCAGCTCATGTTTCGGCCCTTCGCTGGGCTTCGCCGCCCGTGGTGGCCTGCCCGAGCGTGAGCCGCGCCATGAGGCGGTCCAGCACGACCTCGGACACACGGGTGAAGGCAAGGTAGAAGACCAGCAGGACAAGGAAATACCACATGCGCCAGTCGCCATGCGGGTAATCGGTGAAGCGCGGTGTCTTGGAGCCGCCCAGTTCACGCGCCCAGTAGACGATATCCTCGACCCCCAGCAGGAACAGCAGCGGCGTGGATTTGATCAGCACCATCCAGAGATTCGACAGGCCCGGCAGGGCATAGACCCACATCTGCGGCACGACGATGCGCCGGAATGTCTGGCGCTGCGACATGCCATAGGCCTCGGCGGTTTCAAGCTGGCTGCGGGGCACGGCGCGCATGGCCCCGTAAAGGACATTGGCGGCAAAAGCCCCGAACACGATGGCGAAGGTGAAGGCGGCGACGAAGAAGCTGTAGGTCTTGTGGACCCATTGGGGCGAGGTGCCCAGCGGCACCTTGGCCGCCTGACAGACGATGAAGTCATTGCCCTGCCGGATCGCCTGATCCCAGTCGGGGCAGACCCATTGGTGCTTGAGATATTCCAGCCCCTGATCCAGTGCGATGACGAAGAACAGGAAAAAGGCGATGTCGGGCACGCCGCGCACGATGGCGATATAGGTCTTGCCGACAAGGCTGAGCGGGGCAAAGCGCGACCGCGCGGCCGAGGCGCCTGCAAAGCCGAAGGCCAGCGCCGCGGGCGCGGTGATCGCCAGCAGCAGCAGCACGGTGCCGAAAGCCCAGTAGAAATTCAGGTGTTTCCCGGTCGTCAGATAGCAGGCCATCCATGGCAGATCGGACAGCGTGGCTGGATCTGTGCAGAAACTGAACATGACGGGCCCTGACGCGGAGGTGCGGATTGAGTATTTGCAGCAAGATGAAGCAGGGGGCGCCGCGCATCCGTGGCGGCGTCCCCTGTCAGGCGTGGATCAGAAGGTTGCGGCGTCTTCGCCGAACCATTTGGTGATCAGCGTGTTCAGCGTGCCGTCATCCTTCATCGACTGGATGGCCGCGTCGAATTTCGCGCGCAGCTCGGTGTCGCTTTCGCGCAGGCCGATGCCGATACCGCCGCCCAGCTGGACATCCTCGCCCACGAAGCTGAGTTCGCCGCCCGATTCCTCGACGATCGGGATCAGGTAATCCTTGTCGGCAAAGACGGCATCCGCCTCGCCGTTGCGCACCGAGGCGACGGTTTCTTCAGGCGTGGCGAATTCCAGCAAGGTGGCCCCGCTGGCCGCGACATGGCCGGCCTGAATGGTCGAGGCCTGTGCCGACACGACAGCGCTGGTCACGTCGATATCCGCGGTCAGGCCGACATAGGCCGATGCTGCGGGGGGGAAGTAGTTTTGCGTGAAATCAATCACTTCATCGCGTTCGGCGGTGATGCTCATGCCCGCGATGATGGTGTCGTAGTTGCCCGACACGAGGTTGGGGATGATGCCGTCCCAATCGGTGGTGACCCATTCGCAGGTCAGCTCGGCCCGCTTGCACAGCTCGTCACCGACCTCGCGCTCGAAGCCGTCAACCTCGCCCTTGTCGTTGAGGAAGTTGTAGGGAGGGTAGGCGCCTTCGGTGCCCATGCGGATGGTCTGGCTTTGGGCCAGCGCCATCCCTGCGGTCAGGGCCAGTGCGGCGGTGGTCAGGATCAGTGTCTTCATTGTCATCAACTCCTAGTGAAGGGGGTAACAGGCACGCAAACAGGATACTGGTCAGGAAAGGGGAACGCCGGTCAGGCCGGGACCGAGGCGGACAGGAATTGTTGCAGCCGTTCTGTCTTGGGCGCGCTGAACAGGGTGGCGGGCGGTCCCTGTTCCTCGATCCGGCCCAGATGCAGAAAGACCACGTGATCCGAGACATCGGCGGCCATGCGCATGTCATGGGTCACGATCATCATCGTGCGCCCCTCGGCGGCCAGATCCTTGATGACCTTGACCACTTCCTGCTCCAGTTCCGGATCAAGCGCCGAGGTGGGTTCGTCGAACAAAAGCGCCTCGGGCTCCATGCACAGGGCGCGGGCGATGGCGGCGCGCTGCTGCTGCCCGCCCGACAACTGCGCGGGATAGGCGTCGCATTTGTCGCCGATGCCGACCTTGTCCAGATAGCGGCGGGCGGATGCCTCGACCTCGGCCCGGTCGCGCTTGAGCACCGTCACGGGCGCTTCCATCACGTTTTGCAGGATCGTCATGTGGGACCACAGGTTGAACTGCTGGAACACCATGGACAGATTGGTGCGGATACGCAGCACCTGCCCCGGATCGGCCGGATGGCGGTTCAGCCCCGTCCCCCGCCAGCGCACGGGTTCGCCCTTGAACAGGATCTCGCCCTGCTGGCTGTCCTCAAGCAGATTGGCGCAGCGCAGCAACGTCGATTTGCCGGAGCCGGAGGAGCCGATCAGCGAGACCACATCGCCGCGCCGGGCCGAGATGTCCACGCCCTTGAGCACTTCGAGCGCGCCATAGGCTTTGTGCAGATTGCGGATCTCGATGACAGGCGGGGCGTCGGTCAAGGGGGCGTCCATTGTTCAGGGCGGGTTCATCGTGATGTTAGCGTCACAATAGGGCGGAAAAAATGGCCTATTGCAACTTCCAAAACGGAAGAATTCGCGCCGTGGCGGGCGAAATGACCCTTGGTCAAGCCCGGAACGGAGGCTGGTTCACGCCACCGGCGCGTCCGGCGTGGGCACGGACAGATAGGCGCTGACAGGGATCTGGACGAGGCCGCGCAGCATCAGGGCGGCGCGCGTGTCCGCATCCAGCCCGGCGATGGCGGTTGCGATGGCGGCGGCCAGGGGCGCGGGGTCAGCGTGGCGCGCGGTGATATAGGGCAGGCCGGGGGTGGGGGCGGTGCGGTCCAGCACCCGCAGCCGGGCGGTGGCGGGATCATGGCGACGGGCCAGTTCCCATGTCACGGCGTCGATGGCGGCCATGGCGGCGCGGCCTTCGGCCACGGCGCGCAGCGCGGCACGGTGCGATCCGGTGGCCGATGGCCGTGTCAGGCGCAGGTTATGCGCGGCAAAATAGGTGGCCGGCGCGGCCCAGCCCGATTGCGATCCGCCCTCGTTATAGGCGAAGATATCGCCAGCGAAATCAGACAGTTGTGCGCGGTCGTCCTGTGCGTTCACGACCAGAACGCTGCAATAATGGCCCGGCGCGCAGCCGGGCAGGCCGAAATCCGGCGTTCCGACCAGCGTCACCCTGTCATGCAGGCGGGTGCGGAACGGCATCCCGCAGGTCTGCGACAGCAGCAGGTCGGGCCGCTGCCAATGGTCCATGTAATCGGTGAACCCACGTGTCAGCGCGGCAGGGCCATGGCCCAATGCGCCGCGGATCGCCTGCCAATATGTATCCGTCGCGGCCCGCAGTTCGGGCCAGTCATACATCGGCAGGCTGGCGATCATCCGCGCGCCTGTATCCGTTGGCGCGCCACGGCGCTGTCCTGATCAGAGACCCCCAGCATGGACGAGACCATGCGGACCAGCGCATCCTCGGCCCCGTCGCGGGCCCCATCGGCCAGCGCCACCTGCCACAGCGCCTCGATCACGGCGAGACGATCCTCATAGGGGACGGCGTCCTTGATCGCGCGGGTGAAGCGCACGGTATCGGGTGCCTCGCTTTCCAGCACCTCTGCCTCTTTTCGCAGCGCAATGGTGGCGTGCGGGGCAAGACCATAGCGCTGCATCAGGATGCGGTCGATTCTGTGCAGTTCGGTTTCGGCATAGTCGCCATCGGCGCGGGCGATCCGCACCAGCAGCGCGCCAAGCGCCAGACGCGCATCCGCATCGGGCAGCGGGCGATCTGGGCTGGATTGGGTCAGGCGTTTCAGAAGATCGGCAAACATCGGGGCGGTCTTTCTTTTGGCATGATGCGGCAGAGGCCGCGTTGACCCCTAAGGATGAGGCGTATGGTGCACAGGTCAACCGCTCTCGGCGCGGGCGCGGGTCAGGGCTTCGTGAAGATCCGCCTCGTCCAGACCCAACATGACGCGGGTGGTGTGGATTTCCTCGATCTCTTCGACATGGGGCATGCCATCGGCCAGCATCACCTCGCACAGCGCCTCGAGCGCGGAGAGGCGATGCGCGTGATCCAGTTCCGCCCGGATCAGTTCGGCGAACGCATCGGTATGCGGCGCGCGGGCGTCCAGCTTTTCGCAGGTGGCGCGCATCTTGGCCGCCGCGACCGGGTTCAGGCCGAACAGCCGTGCCAGCAGGCGGTCGATGCGCTGAATCTCGGTCAGTTTGTAGCTGTGATCGGACTTGGCCACCCGCACCATCAGCGCGCCAAGCGCCAGTTGCGCGTCCGGTTGCGGCAGCGGCACCTCATGGCTGGAGCGGAAGGATTTGAGCAGTTTTCCAAGCATGCGGCGAGAGTATCGCGCGCCTGTCAGCGTGCCAAGATACCGCCCTGCGGTTGAGTGGTGACTGTTGCATTCTGCCCATGACGGCAACGCGCGAATAGAGGATATCATCCACCGCGATCCCGCCCGGATCGGTGTTCAGCACCACAAGCCCCGCGATGGCGGGTGCGCCGCTGGCGGTGCCGAAGCCCAACGCGGTGAGTCCGCTGGACAGCCCTGTGACGGGGCGGGCCAGAACATGGCCGTCGCGGTCCAGCACGATTACCTCGACCGTGCCGCGCGGGGCGGGGCGCGTGCCCAGCGGATCGGCGTAATCGGCATGGACCAGCAGGCCCACCGCGGCCTGATCGTGATCGAACAGGATCGCCAGCGACCCCTCGCCACGTCCCGACAGGGCCGCAAACCCGTCTGGCCCGATGGGAAAGACCGCGTTCGATCCAAAGCCGCGATGCTGCGCGATGGCGATGCCCTGATCCGGCGGGCCTGTCTCAAGCTGCAAGGGGGGCAAGGCGCGGGCGATGGCGAGCGTGTCGAAACGCGCCCCCGTCTGCTGCGTCAGGATGGCGGGGGATTGTCCGGTGAAATGGCTGGCGACCCGGATGCCATCGCCGCGATGGGGGGCAGACAGAAGATGGCCCGGTTCGGGGCGGGCGGGCCATGCCTCGAACCCTTCGATCCGGTCAAGTTCCTGTCGCAGCACCTCATAGGGGCGAGGCAGGATGGAGTCGGCTTGGGCCGGGCCGCCCGCCCAGATCGCGGTGCAGAAGATCAGCGCGGCCACGCCGCACCGACGCGCGATTGCGGAATAATAGCGCAGGTTGCACAGGCTTGTCACATTCGCTCCTCAAATTCACCCTTTTGCGGTGCCAGCGTGGTGCGATGTTACAGCGCGAAGGGACAGTCTGCCATGACCAGCGCCTCGGAACCGACGGGTTACCATATCGCGGGCACTGCCGAAGCGGTGGCCGGGCCTTTGCGGCATGAGGCGCTGTCCTTCGATTGGGACGGCGACGATCTGGACCGGCTGCGGCGGATGATGTCGCGCAAAGGTGTGGATCTGGAAACGGCGGCACAGGTGTTTTTCAAAGGCTTGCCAGAACGTTACAACATGATTGCCAAGACTGACCTGCTGCCGCAGGCGCAGGCGCGCTGCAATCTTCTGGACAGTATCCACCGGCGCATTGCCTGTGGCTTCTACCTGCCCGATCCCGAGCGCGGTCTGGGCCATGCACGCGGGCAGATGCAGCTCTGGATCGAGCGTCAGCGGGTGGACGGGACGGCCGGACGCTCGGGCCGCTGGGTGTTTGACAACAGCCTGCTGGACATTCAGGTGACAGGGCCCGCCCGCCCCATCATCGTGCAGCGCCCGGTCGAACCTGCGGCACTGGACAGCCTGTGGAAGCGCCTTGCGCGGATGCTGCGGCGCGAGCGTCAGATCAAGCCACCCTGCGAGTTGGAGAACTGAGGCCGCACAGCCTCAGACCAGACGCGAGGTTTCCACGGCGGCGCGCACGAAATCGGCGAAAAGCGGATGCGGCGCGAAGGGTTTCGACTTCAGCTCGGGGTGGAACTGCACGCCGATGAACCACGGGTGATCCTTCCATTCCACGATCTCTGGCAGGCTGCCATCGGGGGACATGCCCGAGAATTGCAGCCCGCAGCTTTCCAGTTTTTCGCGGTAGCGGATATCCACCTCATAGCGGTGGCGGTGGCGTTCCTCGATCGTGGTGGTGCCGTAGACGCGCGCCACCAGTGACCCCGGTGCCAGAGTCGCGTCATAGGCGCCCAGACGCATGGTGCCGCCTTTGTCGTCACCCAGTTTGCGTTCGACCTTGTGGTTGCCCTGCACCCATTCCTTGAGGTGATAGACCACAGGTTCAAACCGCTTCTTGCCGGATTCGTGGTCGAACTCCTCGGACCCGGCGGTGGTCAGGCCCGCCACATTGCGCGCGGCCTCGATCACGGCCATCTGCATGCCCAGACAGATGCCCAGATAGGGGATGTTGCGGGTGCGGGCGAATTCGGCGGCCTTGATCTTGCCCTCCGTGCCGCGCTCGCCAAACCCGCCGGGCACCAGAATGGCGTGGAAACCCTCCAGATACGGGGCGGGGTCCTGGGTGTCGAAAATCTCGGCATCGACCCATTCCACATTGACCTTGACCCGGTTGGCCATGCCGCCATGGGTCAAAGCCTCCTTGATGGATTTATAGGCATCCTCAAGCTGGGTGTATTTGCCCACGATGGCCACGTTCACCGCGCCATCGGTATTGTGGATGCGGTCCACCACATCCTCCCACACGGTCAGGTCGGGGCGCGGGGCGGGGCTGATCTGGAACGCGTCAAGCACGGCCTGATCCAGACCTTCGCGGTGATAGGCCAGCGGCGCCTCATAGATCGAGTTCAGGTCATAGGCGGCAACAACCGCCTCTTTGCGGACGTTGCAGAACAGCGCGATCTTCTCGCGTTCCTTTTCCGGGATCGGATGTTCCGACCGGCAGACAAGGATATCGGGCGCGATACCGATGCTTTGCAATTCCTTGACCGAGTGCTGGGTGGGTTTCGTCTTCAACTCGCCGCTCGCCGCCAGATAGGGCAGCAGCGTCAGATGCATAAAGATGCACTGGCCGCGCGGGCGGTCATGGGAAAACTGGCGGATCGCCTCGAAGAACGGCAGGCCCTCGATATCGCCGACGGTGCCGCCGATCTCGCACAGCATGAAATCGACCTCGTCGGAGCCTACCGCCAGGAAATCCTTGATCTCGTTGGTGACATGCGGGATCACCTGAATGGTCTTGCCCAGGTAATCGCCACGGCGTTCCTTTTCCAGCACGTTGGAATAGATGCGCCCGGAACTGACCGAGTCGGTCTTGCGCGCGGCCACGCCGGTGAAGCGCTCGTAATGGCCAAGGTCCAGATCGGTTTCCGCGCCGTCATCTGTCACGAACACCTCTCCATGCTCGAAAGGCGACATCGTGCCGGGATCGACGTTCAGATAGGGGTCCAGCTTGCGCAACCGCACGGAAAAGCCGCGCGCCTGCAACAGTGCGCCCAAAGCCGCCGAAGCCAGACCCTTGCCCAGCGACGATACAACCCCGCCCGTGATGAAAATATAGCGTGCCATCGGTTGGCGTCCCCCGTCGTTCAGGCTGCGTCTCTCAGCGAATTAGCGCCTTTTGCGGATGTCTCCGACCGCAGCACCACGGGATTTGACCCATAGAGGATTCGCGGACAAAAGGCAAGCTGGCCGCAACATGATGTTGCGGCGAGCGATGGTGTCTCAATCCCTTGTGGATCAGTCGGCGCGCGGCACCAGCGGGGCGTTGTCGCCAGCGGGCGGGGGCAGCAAATCGCCTGCCGGCACCGCCGGATCGGCCGCCGGGGCCGACCTTTCGGTCCCGATGCGGTCCAGCACCGAAGAGCCTGCCGATTTCTGCGCCGCGATGATGGTCAGCGTGATCGAGGTGCAGATGAAGGCAATCGCCAGAACCCATGTCACCTTGGCCAGCGCCGTCGCCGCCGAGCGGCCCGACATCACGCCACCACCGCCGCCACCCATGCCAAGACCGCCGCCCTCGGACCGCTGCATCAGCACGACGCCGATCAGCGCCAGCGCCAGAAGAAGGTGGATGATGAGGATGACGTTTTCCATGGACGATCGCCTGACTGGTCTGGGTGGGCCGTGTTCTGCCGTGCTATCTAGGCAATTTGATCACGCGGGGCAACCCGCGAAACGGGGCGGCCTCATGTCCTGCCTGGCAAGCGGTGCAGAAAGCGGTGTGATTGGGGGGGTGCCCTCCAGTTTCCGGTTTCATGTGGCCGCATGGGTCGATATGAAGGCGCGGGTTTGATCCAGCAAAGAAGGACTCGCAATGGCGAACGTGGTGGTAGTCGGGGCCCAATGGGGCGATGAGGGCAAAGGCAAGATCGTCGATTGGCTGTCCGAGCGCGCCGATGTGATCGCGCGCTTTCAGGGCGGACACAATGCGGGCCACACGCTGGTCATCGACGGCAATGTCTTCAAACTGGCGATCCTGCCCTCGGGCATCGTGCGCGGCGGCAAGCTGAGCGTGATCGGCAATGGCGTGGTGCTGGACCCCTGGCATCTGGTCAAGGAGATCGCCAGCCTGCGCGAGCGTGGCGTCTCGATCACCCCGGAAACCCTGATGATCGCGGAGAATACCCCCCTGATCCTGCCCTTCCATGGCGAGTTGGACCGCGCGCGGGAAGAGGCTGTGGGTGTGGCCAAGATTGGCACCACCGGGCGCGGCATCGGCCCCGCCTATGAGGACAAGGTTGGTCGTCGCGCCATCCGCGTGGCCGATCTGGCCGATTCCGCCACGCTGGAAAGCCGCGTGGACCGTGCTCTGGTGCACCACGATGCGCTGCGCCGGGGTCTGGGGATGGAACCGGTGGACCGCGCCGCGCTGATCAAGGCGCTGGCCGAGATCGCGCCTGCGGTGCTGGAATACGCCGCGCCCGTCTGGAAAGTGCTGAACGACAAGCGCAAGGCGGGCAAGCGCATCCTGTTCGAGGGGGCGCAGGGGGCGCTTCTGGATATCGACTTCGGCACCTATCCCTATGTCACCTCGTCCAATGTCATCGCGGGGCAGGCGGCCACGGGCGTGGGCCTTGGGCCGGGGGCGATTGATTTCGTGCTGGGTATCGTCAAGGCCTATACGACCCGCGTGGGCGAAGGCCCGTTCCCGGCGGAACTGCATGACGCGGACGGAGAACGTCTGGGCGAGCGCGGGCATGAATTCGGCACCAATACCGGGCGCAAGCGCCGCTGCGGCTGGTTCGATGCGGTGCTGGTGCGCCAGACCTGCGCGACATCGGGCGTCAACGGGATCGCCCTGACCAAGCTGGACGTCCTGGACGGGTTCGAGACGCTGAAGATCTGCGTCGGTTACGAACTGGACGGCGCGCGGATCGACTATCTGCCCACCGCCGCCGATCATCAGGCGCGCTGCAAGCCCATCTACGAGGAATTGCCGGGCTGGAGCGAATCGACCGAAGGCGCGCGCAGCTGGGCCGACCTGCCTGCGGCGGCGATCAAATATGTCCGCCGCGTCGAGGAGTTGATCGACTGCCCTGTCGCGCTACTGTCCACCTCACCCGAGCGGGAGGATACGATCCTCGTGACCGACCCGTTCGAGGATTGAGACACACAGACGGGGAAAGCCCATGGCGCTGAGTTACAAGGCCCGCCGTCGCTGGTCACTGGTGATCCTGCTGATCGGTCTGCCGGTCTATATTACCGTGGCGGTGAACGTGGTCGAGATGTTCGACCGCCCGCCGCTATGGCTGGAACTGCTGATCTTTGTGGGTTTGGGCTTCTTGTGGATGATGCCCTTCAAATTCGTGTTCCGCGGTATCGGTCAGGCCGACCCGGACGCGCCGCGGGACAGCGACAAGGGCTGACCGACGCCGACGCGCGGACATGACAAAGGGCGACCGAAGCGGTCGCCCTTTTTTCGTTCGGGATCCTTGGACAGGGTTTAGCCAGCGCGGCGGGCGGCGGGTTTGAAGCCGATATCCTCGGCCGCGGTGAAGCGCCCGCCCCGGATCTTCTGGATCTTGCCCTGACGCAGCAACTGGCCGAAAGCGCGCAGACCGTCCTCGCGGCTGAGCGACGAGGACGCACCCTGACGGGCCTTGCTCATCAGTTGCGGGCGCGAGAATTCGGCCTGTCCCTCCACATGCACAAGATAGGCCGCGGCGGCCTCCAGCACGTCGGGCAGGGCGGTTGCCGCCATCTTGCGGGCGAAATCGGCAAACTCGCCCTCGGCCACGGCCGGGGCGGCAGGACTGGTGGCGGGCGCTTCGGCCTCGTCCGCGGTGGGGGCAAGCGACACCCGGCGCGGCCGCACGGGCGAGGCGGTGCGATCCATCTGCAGATCGACGCGCTGCTCGGCCACCAGCTTGAGCGGCGCGGGGCGCGTCTCGGCAGGGCGCGGCGTGGCAGAGGCGGTCTCACCCACCGGGCGGCGCGGGCGCACCACACTGGCCAGATCATCGCGGAACGCATTGGCCGCAGGATCGCGGACGGGGATGTTGCCTGCCGACTGTTCGGCCTTGGTCGCGGCCACAGCGGCGCGCAGATGCGCGATGGCATTGCGGCGGCTGGCGCTTTCGGGTTCGGTCATGGCGCTTTCGGCTTTGGCCATCAGGCGCGACATGTCATCCTCGGCGCGGACATTGACCAGTTGCTCGCGTGGATCGCGCAGCACAAGCGGTCTGCTGTCCTGTGCGGCATCTTCCTCGTCATCCTCGTCGAAAAGCGAGGTCAGATCATCATCTTCTTCGTCATCGAAGGCGCTGGTCGCGCGGGGATCGGCGTGATCCTCGGTGTCGCGGTAGATGTCGACCAGTTCCGCCTCGACGGCGGCCAGTTCGCGGCGCAGGTCGTCTTCTTCCTCAGGGCTGAGGTCGGCATCGGGCCGGATCCGCAGCGTATCGGCGCGCGGGGCGGGCGACTCATTCTCGTCAGCGGCAGAGGTCTCGGCCTCGTCCTCATCGGCGGCGACCAATGCGCCGCTCGCGAGGGCGGCTTCGAAATCCTCGCGCTTGATCTTGATGACGCGACCGGACAGGGCGGCAGGGGCCAGATCGTCCTCGTCCACCTGATCCAGAACGATACCGCCCGCGTCGGGCTGATCATCCCCGGCCGTGTCGTCCAACTCGGCATCGGGCAGATCTTCGGCGACCAGATCGTCTTCGGCCAGATCGTCGGCGATCAGTGCCGCATCCAGATCCTGCGCAACGCCCTCATCGGCGTGATCTTCCGCCACTTCCTCATCAACCGGCGCTTCTGCGACAGCCTCCGCAGGCTGCGCGTCGCCGGTCAGACGGCTCAGCAGGGCTGCGATCTCGTCGCCATCCTCCTCATCGGTGTCCTGATCGGCGGCAGCGTCCTGGGCCAGGGCGGTCTCGATGCTTGCGGTTGCTTCCGCAAGGAAGCTCTCGGCATGTTCATCCTCGGAATAGGCGTCGGGCGCAGGGGTGGCCGCGGTCTTGGTGACCACGTCGCGGATGCGCTGCAACTTGGCCGCCACGCTGTCCGGATCGGGATGCGGGACAGGGGTCGGTCGCTGCGGCGCGGCGGCGGCAGGCGTCGCCACCTCCTCGGTCGAGAAATCCTCAAGCGAGACGTCTTCCCATTCGTCTGCGGCGGGCGCTTCGGCGGCCGCAGCATTCTCCGTGTCGGACCAGGCCGGGGCTGGCGTCGGTGCGGGCGCTTCGGCCACAGGCTGGGCCACGGCGGCCGTCGCAGCGGGTTGGGACACGGGGGCGGCCTGCGGGGCGGCTTGGGGTGCTGTGGGGGCAGGGGCAAAAGCTGCGGCGGGTTGCGGGGCCAGCGGTGCGGCCACGGCCCCATAAGGTGCGGCGCGCAGCACGATGCTGCCGCGTTCCTCACGCGCCTCGACCCGGCGGGCGATCTCGCGCTCGGCGATGCGGGCCAGCATGTCGGCATCCGGCACCGGCGGTTCCGCGCCGAAATACCGATCCTCCGCGGCGAGATCCCGGAAATACTCCGCAATGGCCTTCATGGTCTCGAAAGAATCGTCGAATCCTTCAAGCGTGCATGAAAATGTTCCATAGGAGACCGTAAGAATCTTGCTGGTGCTCACCATTGGTCACTCGCTTTCTTTTGCCTGTAATCCATGTGTTTACCATGTGATAGGCGTCGAAACCTGAACGAATCTTCGATATTTACCGTATCATTTTGTGTTTACATTGTGATCTGTTTCCTGAAAGGACGTTAATCCCGCCATGCAAGATGTCATTGTCCACGCCGATGAGCCTGTCACCCTGATCGGCGGCGGTCAGACCGATGCCGAGACCCTGGCACAGGTCCTTGGTCTTGGTCCACGGCTGGTTGCCGCCGATGGCGGTGCGACGGCGGCGCTGGCGGCGGGACATGTCCCCGAGGCGGTGATCGGCGATATGGATTCGCTGTCGCCCGCCACGCGCGCCCGGTTGCAGGCGGACAGGATCCACCGGATCGACGAACAGGACAGCACGGATTTCGACAAATGCCTGATGGCGATCCGCGCACCTGTGGTGCTGGGGCTGGGCTTCACTGGCCCGCGTCTGGATCATCAGATGGCGGCCTTCAATAGTCTGGTGCGCCACTACCGGCAGCGCTGCATTCTTGTCGGCCCGCGCGAGATCGTGATGCTGGCCCCGCCCGCGCTGCGGCTGGATCTGGAGCCGGGGGCGACCGTCTCGCTTTTTCCCATGGGCGCGGTCGAGGCAAAGTCCGAAGGGTTGCACTGGCCCGTCGGGGGCCTGAGCTTCGCGCCCGATGGCCGCGTGGGCACGTCCAATCGCGCGACGGGGCCGATCTGGCTGGCGGTGACCGCGCCCAAGATGCTGCTGTTCCTGCCGCGCGGGGTGCTGGGGCAACTGGTTGCGACCCTGCTGGACCGTCCCTATGGCTGGGATTGAGCCAGCCGGGCGGCATCCCGGCTGAGGTTGCGCTCGCGCATCACGATATAGAGGCCCGAGGCGATCGTGATCGTGATGCCGATGGCGGCCAGACCGTCGGGCAGGTCGCGCCAGATCAGCCAGCCGATCACGGTGGCGAAGGGGATCTCCAGATATTGCATCGGGGCCAATGTCGCGGCGGGGGCATAGCGCAGCGACCATGTCATCAGCAGGTGCCCCACCGTGCCCAGCACACCCACCCCGATGAGCAGGCCCCAGTCGCGGGCATCGGGGATCATCAGGCGCAACTGATCCGGCCCGCTGTCGCTGCTGCCAAAGATCAGCAGCACCGGCAGCAGCACAACGCTGGCCATGACGCCGCTGACCGCCTGCAACCCGATCGGGTCGGTGTCGCGCGCGACCAGCCGGGTGACAAGGATGAAGGCGGCAAAGACCACCGCCACGCCCACGGGCAGCAGGGCGGGCCAGCCGACTTCCGCGAAACTTGGCTGGATCACCAGCAGCGTGCCGATGAAGCCCACGATACAGGCGATCAGGCGGCGGGGGCCGACCTCTTCCTTGAGGATGAGATGCCCCAGCAACAGCAGCACGAAGGGCATGACGAAGGCGATGGCGATGGCATCGGCCAGCGGCAGGAATGTCAGCGCGCTGAACATCAGCGTGATCCCCGCGATATGCAGCGCGGTGCGCAGGATCACCAGATGCAGCATCCGCCCCTTCAGGCGCCAGACCCGCCCGCCGGTGATCACCAGCGGTACCAGCAGGATCGCCTGCACCGCGAATCGGGCAAAGACCGCCATCATCAGGGGCACGGTTTCGCCAAGGATCTTGGCCACAGCATCGGCCATGGGGGCCACGGCGCAAAAGCCAAGCATCAGCAGGATACCCAGCAGCGGGCGGTCAGGGGGATGAAGGGCGGGGGGCGTGGTCGTTGTCATGCGCGCCACGCTAAAGCATGTTGCGCAAAAGTGGGAACCGGTTTTGCGCGGAAAAACATGCGCAAACACAAAATCTTGGGCGCTTCGACAATGGCAATCGCAGGCGATGCGCGCTCAGCCGGTTTTCCGCGCGGCCCGCTCCTGCACCCTTTCGCGGTGAAAGATATACAGACCCGACGCCGTGATCACCGCCATGCCTGCGAAGGTCATCGCATTGGGCAGGTCCGAAAAGAACAGCCAGCCAAAGGCGACCGCGCTCAGGATTTCCAGATAATGCAGGGGCGCCACCGTGGCCGAGGGCGCAAAGCGCAGCGCATAGCTGATCATCAGATGCGACAGGGCCGAGGCCGCGCCCACGGCGAAAAGCCATGTCCACTCGATCCCCGCCGGCCAGACCGGGCTGATCGTGGGGATCTCGATGCCCATCCCCAGCACCATGAAGGGCAGGCAGATCAGCGCCGCAATGGCCGATGTATGAAACTGCATCGGCACCGGATGCATCTGCCGCGACAGGCTGCGCGTCACCAGCATGTAGAAGGCGAAGAACAGCGCCGTACCCAGCGGAAACAGCGCCACCAGACCAAAGGCGGCAAGGCTTGGCTGGATCACCAGAAGCGCGCCTGCAAATCCCACCACGCTGGCCCCCAGACGGCGCGGCCCCACTTCCTCGCCATACATGTATTTGCCCAGCAGCAGCAGGATGAACGGCTCCACGAATACGATCACCAGCGCATCGGCGATGGGCATCACCTTCACGGCGGCCACGAAGAAATACGTGGACAGGATCAGGAACAGCGCCCGCAGCACCAGCCGCCCCGCCACCCCCGGCGGCAGGCGCAGCGCATGCCCCATCAACCAGCAGAGCGGCAGCATCAGCGCGCCCTGCACGATGAACCGCGCGGTTGTGATCTGCCCCACCGGGATGGTCTGCGCCGCCAGTTTCGACGCCACATCAATCAGCGGCGCCGTCAGGCAAAAGCCCAGCATCAAGACCACGCCCAGCACGACGCGGTCATTCAGATAGGGAAGGGAAGGCGCGCGGATATCACTCATATCCCGGCCTTACCGCGCCTCGCGCGCCCCTGCCATGCCAAAAGCGACGCGCCTTTCATCTTGCCAAAAATACTCAAAATCCCCGCCCCGCGCCCCGCGCATCAGCAGTTGGGCACATTGACTGCCAGCCCGCCAAGGGATGTCTCTTTATACTTCTCGGACATGTCCTCGCCGGTCTGGCGCATCGTCTCGATGCAGACATCCAGCGACACAAGATGCTGCCCGTCGCCGCGCATCGCCAAGGACGCCGCCGATACCGCCTTGATGGCACCCAGCCCGTTGCGTTCGATACAGGGCACCTGCACCAGCCCTTTGACCGGGTCGCAGGTCATGCCCAGATGATGTTCCAGCGCGATTTCGGCCGCGTTCTCGATCTGCTCGGGTGTGCCACCCAGAACGGCGCACAGGCCAGCGGCGGCCATGGCGGCGGCGCTGCCCACTTCCGCCTGACACCCGGCCTCGGCCCCCGAGATCGAGGCGTTGTATTTCACCAGCCCCCCGATGGCGGCAGCGGTCAGCAGGAATTCATCCACGCGGGCCGGATTCGCCCCCGGCACATGATCCAGCCAGTAGCGGATCACTGCGGGCATCACCCCCGCCGCCCCATTGGTGGGCGCGGTGACGACCTGCCCCCCGGCCGCGTTCTCCTCGTTCACGGCCATGGCATAGGTGCTCATCCAGTCGTTGATGACATGCGGCGCGGTCAGGTTCAGCCCGCGCTCGGCCAAAAGCGCCTGATGGATGCCGCGCGCCCGGCGGCGCACGTTCAACCCACCGGGCAGGATGCCGTCATGCTCCAACCCCCGGTCGATGCAGTCATTCATCACCTGCCAAATGCGCTTGATCCCGTGGTCCAGTTCCGTGCGCGGACGCCGCGACAGCTCATTGGCGCGTTTCATTTCGGCGATGGTCTTGCCCGAGGCTTTCGCCATCGCCAGCATCTCGTCGGCGGATTTGAACGGATAGGGCACCGGCGCGCCATCATCCGTGTCCTTGCCTGCGGCCAGTTCGGCCTCTGTCATCACGAAGCCGCCGCCGATGGAATAATAGGTCTCGCGCAGGATGACGTCGCCCTGCTTGTCGGTGGCCATCAGTTTCATTCCATTGGCGTGGCCCGGCAGGGCGGGGCCGAAATCGAAGACCAGATCGGCCAGCGGATCGAAATGCAAGGGCGGCAGGCCATCAACCTCGATCACCTTTGTGTCACGGATGCTGATCATCAAGGCTTCGGCCTTTTCATGGTCGTAACTGTCCGGCTTCAACCCCGCCAGACCCAGAATCGTGGCGCGGTCCGTGGCATGGCCCACCCCGGTAAAGGCCAGCGACCCATGCAATGACGCGCGCAGCCCGTGCGCCGTGAAAGGCTGGCTGCGCAACAGGTCCAGAAACCGCGCGGCGGCCACCATCGGCCCCATCGTGTGGGAGGATGAGGGGCCGATGCCGACCTTGAACATCTCGAAAACGGACAGGAACATTATGTAGCACTTCCTTCAGGCGGGATCGGATAATCGGGCAGGGTGAAGGGATGCTCTCCCAACCCCTCGGCCATGGCACAGGCACGGGTGGCGGGCCGCGCCTCGATCCGCGCGCACAGCCTTGCCAGATGCGGGGCCGCGTCCCGGTCCCACCAGCCTGCCCTATCACGGGGATAAAGCGCGATCCAGCGCAGGCAGGCCGCCAGATAGAGGTCCAGCACCGTGGGGGTGTCGCCGTTCAGCCACGCATGCCCTGCACCCGCCACAGCCTCCAGCCGCGCCAGATGGGCGGCGAGCGAGACGCGCAGGCCATCGCGCAGGGCGGCATGATGCGCGGGGTCAGGACCGATATAGATCTCGGGGTAGAACAGCATCCTCAGTTCCGCATGCAGCGTGTTCGACAGGAAAAACAGCCATTTCAGCGCATCCCCCCGGTCGGGGTGATCCGGCGCGGGACACAGCCCGCCATGCCTGTCCGCCAGCCAGAGCAGGATCGCGCCCGTCTCGAAGATCGCGCCATCCGGGGTTTCCAGCACCGGGATGCGCCCATGCGGATTCAGCGCCAGATAAGGCGCCGACCGCTGCGCCTGTGCTTTGCGGTCCACCAGCACCGCCGTGTAAGGCAGGTGCAATTCCTCCAGCGCCAGCCGGATGATCAAGGATGCGTTGTCGGGCGCGTAATGCAGGCGGTAGCGGTGCGTCATGGGCGCAATCTGCCGCCATTTGGCCTCCGTCGCCTTGGCGGAAAACGACCTCTGCGGCGGCTTTCGCGCAAATCGGCGCGATTGCCCCCTCGCAGGCGGGCCACATCTTTCCTATAAGCGACCCGCAACCAGACGGAGTCGCTGCCATGCCCGGAGAATTGTCACCCATCGACAAGGCCAAGTTTGTCGCCGCGAAACGCGCGGTGGATTATGTCGAGGACGGGATGCGCGTGGGCCTTGGCACCGGATCGACCGCCGCATGGATGGTCCGCTGTCTGGGCGAGTTGGTGCGCGAGGATGGTCTGAAGATCAAGGGCGTGCCCACATCGACCCGCACCGCTGCGCTGGCCCGTGAGGTCGGGATCGAGGTGATCAGTCTGGATGAGGCCAAGTGGCTGGACCTGACGATCGACGGGGCGGATGAATTCGATGGCGAGCTGAACCTGATCAAGGGCGGCGGCGGGGCGCTGTTGCAGGAAAAGATCGTGGCCACGGCCAGCGACCAGATGATCGTGATCGCGGATGTCGGCAAGGAGGTTGAAACGCTGGGCGCCTTCCCCCTGCCCATCGAGGTGATCCCCTTCGGCTGGCAGACCACCCGCGCGCTGGTCGAGGAGATGCTGATCTCGATGGATGTGCTGGGCCGCGACGTGACGCTGCGCATGAATGGCGACCGCCCCTTCATCACCGACGAGGGCAATCACATTCTTGACCTGCATCTGAACCGCATCGGCAATGCGCGGCAACTGGCGATGGTTCTCAATCAGGTGCCGGGCGTGGTCGAGAACGGCCTTTTCATCGACATCTGCGATATCGTGATCGTGGGCTATGGCGATGGCCGTGTGGAAACCCGCGACATCAATCAGGGCACGATCGAACAGGACCGTCTGGATTTCGTGGAGAACGACAACCTCTTCACCGATCTGGCGGATTGAGCCTGCCGTGACAGGGGGGCGGCCTGTTCTGGCCTGTCCCCCGTCCTGCGGCAATGCCGTCTCTTGATACGGTGACGGGCGCGCGCTATCGATTTTGTGTGCAGGGCGGTGGACCCGGTCCGCACGGGCCGAGACCCCAAGCCTTTAACAATGTATCCATGTTGTGTGCCCCATGCGCGATCTTCGGGATGTGCCTGCCTACCTGATCAACCTTGACGGAAATGCCGAAAGATTGGCTTCCAGCACCGAGGCGCTGACCCGTGCTGGTCTTGCGTTTACCCGCGTGCCGGCCGTGGACGGGCGCGGGCTGGACCTGGACAGCGTTCCCGATTGCGACACGCAAGCCGCGCTCAGGCGATATGGCCGCCCCCTCAAGGGCGGGGAATATGGCTGCTACAAAAGCCACCTCGCCTGCGCGCAGCGGATGCTGGACGAGGGGCATTCCCATGCGCTGGTCTTCGAGGATGACGTCTGCCTCGCGCCGGATTTTCTGATCCATCTGCGGTCTGTTCTGGCCTGTCTGGCACACAGCGACATCGACTGGCATCTGGTCAATCTGGGCGCACCCTCCACGCGGATCTTCACGCCACTGGCCGATCTGGGCGCGGGCCATCGCCTTGTGGCGGCGCATTACTTTCCGCAGACCGCCCATGCCCTGTTGTGGAGCAGGGCAGGGGCGGCGGCCTTTGTCCGTGATCATGCCCGCGTCACGATGACGGTGGACAACCTGTTCCGCCATATGATGATCCGCTCGGGCAAGGGGCTGGCGGTGACGCCGCCGCTGGCCCGCGCTTATGACGGCCCCTCGGTCATCGATGCGGGGACCAAGGCGAGCCGCTATGCGGGGCGGCGCTGGACCTATGGTCTGCTCAAGCAGAAGCGGTTCTGGGTGAACCGTGTGCTGGCGCTTTATCGCAAGGCGCTCTATCAGCCTCCGGCCATCGAAGCACCTCCACCGGGCCTGCCCGATCCGACGGCGTGATCCCAACGACCATGGCCCCTATCGCGGGGCGGTGCGTGCCTTGACCACCCAGACAATCGTGCCCGCGAGCACACCCCAGAAGGCACCGCTGATGCCCATCAGGGTCATGCCGCTGGCCGCGATCAGGAACGTCAGGGCTGGCCCCTCGACCTGACCCGGCACGCTGAAGGCCGCGGACAGCGACCCCACCAGCGCCGGGATCAGCGCCAGCCCCGCCACCGCCGTGATCAGCGCCGCAGGGGCGACACTCGCCAGCGCCGCGACAAGCCCCGCCATGCAGGCAAGCCCGATATAGGCCAGCCCGCAGATCATCGCCGCCCAGTAACGCCGGGCGGGGTCGGTACCGGCATCCTCGCCCGCCATGATGGCGGCGGTGATGGCGGACATGTTCACCGGGATCGCCCCGAACGGCGCGATGGCCAGACTGACCAACCCGGTTTTCAACAGCATCGGCTGACGCTCCACCCGGTAGCCGTTCAGGTCCAGCACCGCGAAACCGGGGATATTCTGCCCCGCCATCGTCACCAGATACAAAGGCAGCGCGACCGAGATCAGCGCCTGCCATGTGAACACCGGCGTCACCAGCGCCAGATCGGGCAGAAGCGCCCGCCCATCCTCAGGCGTGGCCCCGCCCGGATCGACAGTGAACATCAGCACCAGCGCAAAGGCGATCACCGCGCATGGCATCGCGGCCAGACGGTTCCACCGCAGCCCCACCAGCCAGGCCAGCAGCACGGGCAACACCAGACCCGGAATCTCGCCCAGTGCCAGCGCGGGCGCAAAGCACAGCTTCAGCAGCACCCCTGCCAGCAACCCATTGGCCACGGGCTTGGGGATGGCCGCCACGGCCCGGCCCAGCACGGGCACGACTCCGGTGATCACGATCAACGCGGCACAGGCGATCATCGCGCCCACCGCCTCGCCGAACCCGCCGGGCAGGGCCCCGCTGCCCGCCAGAAAGGCCGCGCCGGGTGTGGACCATGCCACCGCCGCCGGAATGCGCGTGGTCACGGACAGCCACAGCCCGCACACCCCCATGCCCAAGGTTGCGAAAAACAGCCCCGTCGCCGCCTGCGCCGGGCTGGCCCCCATCGCATCCAGCCCTGCCAGCACGATGGCAAAGGACGCGGCATAGCCGACGAAGGCCGCCAGAAGCCCCATGGCCACGGCGCGGAGGGTGATGTCCTTGATCATGCTTGCTGCCGCTTTCCCGACTGTCTGCCCGCCACAGGCCCTGACCGGCCCCGCGCGATCATGGCAAAGCGCGCCTGCGGATACCAGAGCCCGCGTTCTTGATCCGCTCACCCGCTTTCGCTGGCCCTTCCCGCCCTGATGTGAAATACCTGTGCCCGATCAAGGCAGGGGGATCTGATGAGCGATTTCGACTATGATCTGTTCGTCATCGGCGGCGGCTCGGGCGGCGTGCGCGCGGCGCGTGTCGCGGCGCAGCGCGGCGTCAAGGTGGCGCTGGCCGAAGAGGACCGCTACGGCGGCACCTGCGTCATCCGGGGCTGCGTGCCCAAGAAGCTGATGGTCTTTGCCAGCGAATATGCCGGGATCGCCGAAGAAGCCCGCGCCTATGGCTGGGACATGCAGGCGGGGGACTTCGACTGGTCCGCCTTCCGCACGCGCCTGCATGCCGAACTGGACCGGCTGGAAGGCGTCTACCGCAACATCCTCAAGTCCAACGGGGTCGAGACTTACGACGCACGCGCCACGCTGGTCGATCCGCATACGGTGGAACTGGCGGACGGCACCCGCAAGACGGCCAAGCATATCCTGCTGGCGATGGGTGGACGGCCGGTCAAGCCCGACATGCCGGGGGCGGAACTGGGCATCACCTCGAACGACATCTTCCATCTGGACCGGCTGCCCAAGTCCATCCTGATCATCGGCGGCGGCTATATCGCCTGCGAATTCGCCTGCATCCTCAACGGATTGGGGGTCGAGGTCACGCAGTATTATCGCGGCGCGCAGATCCTGCGCGGTTTCGACGACGAGGCGCGCGGACTGGTCGCCGAGGAAATGCAGCAAAACGGCATCAAGCTGCATCTGGGCACCAATATCCTGTCGCTGGACCGTGAAGGCGACGCCATCCGCACCAAGGCCACCAATGGCGACGAAAAGCTGTTCGATCAGGTCATGTTCGCCACCGGCCGCGCACCCAATACCGAGGACATGGGCCTCAAGGCGCTGGGCGTCGAACTGGGCCGCAACGGGCAGGTGGTGGTGGACAAGTATTCGCAGACGGCCATCCCTTCGATCTATGCGGTGGGCGATGTGACCGACCGCGTGAACCTGACCCCCGTGGCGATCCGCGAAGGCATGGCCTTTGTCGAGACGGTCTTTGGCGGCAATCCCACGCCCGTCGATCACGACCTGATCCCGACCGCGATCTTCACCCAGCCCGAGATGGGCACCATCGGCCTGTCCGAAGAGGCCGCGCGTGACCTCGAGCCGGTCGAGATCTACTGCACCTCGTTCAAGCCGATGCAGAGCGCCTTTGCCGGCAGCCCGCGCCGTGTGCTCATGAAACTGGTTGTCAGCATCGCCACGCGAAAGGTATTGGGCTGTCATATCGTCGCGCCTCAGGCCGGGGAAATGATCCAGATGGCGGGGATCGCGATCAAGATGGGGGCCACGAAAGAGGATTTTGACCGCACCGTGGCGGTTCATCCCACCATGGCCGAGGAAATGGTGACGATGAAATCGCCCACGCGGACTGCTTGAAATTTCGCGCCGGCCTCACAGGTTAGGGGCAGGTGTTCAGAACCGATCAAAAGAAGACAACAAGGGGAACTCAGGTCAATGGCTGGAAATTCGGGCGGCCCATGGGGCGGCGGCGGCGGTAACAAGGGCGGTGGTGACGATGATCGCCGCAACAACGGGGGCGGACGCCGTCCCGGTGACGAGAGCGGGCCGCAGATCCCGGAAATCGACGAATTGATGCGCAAGGGGCAAGAGCAACTGCGCGTCCTGATGGGCGGTCGCGGGGGTCGCGGCGGCACCGGCGGCGGTGGCGAGGGTGGCCCGCGCGGCCCGATCTTCACCCGCTCGACCGTGGGTCTGGGTATTCTGGCGGCGGTGGGCCTGTGGGCTTTCACCAGCTTCTATACCGTGCGCCCGGAAGAACAGTCCGTCGAATTGTTCCTTGGGGAATTCTACAAGATCGGCAATCCCGGTCTGAACTTCGCGCCCTGGCCTCTGGTCACCGCCGAAGTGGTGAACGTCACCTCGGAACGGACCGAGGATGTGGGCGTCGCGCGCGGCAGCGAATCGACGGGCCTGATGCTGACCACAGATGCCAATATCGTGGATATCGACTTTCAGGTCGTCTGGAACATCAACGATCCGGCCAAGCTGCTGTTCAACCTGCGCGACCCGCGCCAGACCGTGCAGTCCGTGTCGGAATCCGTCATGCGCGAGATCATCGCCGCGTCGAACCTGTCCCCGATCCTCAACCGGGACCGTGGTCTGATCGCGGATACCGCGATGCAGAACATTCAGGCGACGATGGATGACTATGACAGCGGCATCACCATCGTCCGCGTCAACCTTGACCGCGCCGACCCGCCGGCCGAAGTCATCAACAGCTTCCGTGAGGTGCAGGCCGCCGAGCAGGAGCGCGACCGTCTCCAGCGTCAGGCCGATGCCTATGCCAACCGCGTTCTGGCCGAGGCACGCGGTGAAGCCGCACAGATCCTTGAACAGGCCGAAGGCTATCGCGCCCAGGTCGTCAACCAGGCGCTGGGTGAGGCAAGCCGCTTCAACTCGGTCCTGGCCGAGTATGAAAAGGCCGAGGATGTGACCCGCAGCCGTCTTTACATCGAAACGATGGAGCGCGTTCTGGGCAATATCGACAAGACCATCCTCGACAGCTCGATCGTGGGCGGCGAAGGCGGGCAGGGTGTCGTGCCCTATCTGCCGCTGAACGAATTGCGGCGTCCCGCAACACAGGGGAACTGAGATCATGCGCAAGACAACATTTCTTCTTCCCATCGTCGTGGTCCTGATCGCGACGGCGCTGTCCTCGATCTTCGTCGTGGACGAGCGTGAAAAAGCGCTGGTTCTGCAATTCGGCCAGATCAAGGCCGTCAAGGAACAACCGGGTCTGGCCTTCAAGATCCCCCTGATCCAGGAGGTCGTGCGCTATGACGACCGCATCCTGTCGCTGGATACCGACACGATCGAAGTGACGCCCTCGGACGATCGCCGTCTGGTCGTCGATGCTTTCGCCCGCTACCGCATCGCCGATGTGGTGCAGTTCCGTCAGGCCGTCGGCGTCGGTGGCCTGCGCGCCGCCGAGGATCGTCTGTCCTCGATCCTGAACGCACAGATCCGTGAGGTTCTGGGTGCGGATCAGGTGACGTCCGACACGATCCTGTCGCAGGACCGCCGCATCCTGATGAACCGTATCCGCGATCAGGCGCAAACCTCGGCACGGGGTCTGGGGCTGGACGTGGTGGATGTGCGGTTGAAGCAGACCAACCTGCCCGCGCAGAACCTTGACGCCACCTTCGCCCGGATGCGGGCCGAGCGGGAACGCGAAGCCGCGGACGAGATCGCACGCGGTAACGAAGCCGCGCAGCGTGTGCGCGCGCTGGCCGACCGGACCGTGGTCGAGACGCTGTCCGAAGCCGAGCGCGAGGCCCAGATCACGCGTGGTGAGGCGGATGCAGAACGCAACGCCATTCTGGCCGAAGCCTTTGGTGCCAATCAGGAATTTTTCACCTTCTACCGCTCGATGCAGGCCTATGAGACGGCCTTGCAGGGGTCGAATTCCTCGATGGTGATGACGCCGGACAGCCAGTTCTTCGATTACCTGCGCTCGGATCGCCCGACGCGGACCGAAGAGCCGGCGGCACCGGCCGTGAAGAACTGATGATCGAGACGGCACTTCTGGCCCTTGGGCTGGTGCTGATCGTGGAGGGGCTGGCCTATGCGCTGGCCCCTTCGCTTGTCGAGACCCTGCTGGCCGCCCTGCGCGAAATCCCCGAACCCGCGCGCCGCACCCTTGGCTTGCTGGCCATCGTGGCCGGCGTCGCTTTCGTCTGGCTGGCGAAGCTGATCGCAGCGTGATCCGCCTCCATCACACCCTCTTGAGCGGGTGGATCGGTCCTTGGTCTTGCAACGGGCAACGACTACATTGCCACAGATGATAGCGCGCTGGATGACGGCCAGGCCGCCACCGCGCATTGAATAGAGGAGTTACGGGAGTGAACTACACAGCGGTTTCGATCCCCGATCAACGACCCGGCCTCGTCCGCGCCGTATGGCTGGGCTTTGTGACAAGTGTGATGATGCTGATGATGGCCGTGCAGGCGCAGGCGCGGCCCGAGAGTTTCGCAGATCTCGCCGACAAGATCAGCCCGGCGGTCGTGAACATCACCACCTCCACCACGGTCGCGGCAGGCACGGGTCCAAATCCCATCGTGCCCGAAGGCAGCCCGTTCGAGGACTTCTTCCGCGAGTTTCAGGACCGCAACGGCCCTCCGGGCGACCGGCCGCGCCGGTCCTCGGCCCTTGGGTCGGGCTTTGTGATCTCGGAAGATGGTTTCATCGTCACGAACAACCATGTCATTGAAAGCGCAGATGAAATCACTATCGAGTTCTTCACTGGCGAGGAGCTGGTGGCCAAGGTTATCGGCACCGACCCCAACACCGATATCGCCCTTCTGAAGGTCGAGGCGGATGCGCCGCTGCCCTATGTCAGCTTTGGCGACAGCGATACCGCGCGTGTGGGTGACTGGGTCGTGGCCATGGGCAACCCGCTGGGGCAGGGCTTCTCGGTCAGTGCCGGGATCGTCTCGGCCCGCAACCGGGCCCTGTCGGGCAGCTATGACGACTACATCCAGACCGATGCCGCGATCAACCGGGGCAATTCGGGCGGACCGCTGTTCAACATGGATGGCGAAGTGGTTGGCGTGAACACCGCAATCCTGTCGCCCAATGGCGGCTCGATCGGGATCGGCTTCTCGATGGCCTCGAATGTGGTGACCCGCGTGGTCGATCAGCTCAAGGAATTCGGCGAGACGCGCCGCGGCTGGCTGGGTGTGCGCATTCAGGACGTGACCGATGACGTGGCCGAGGCGATGGGTCTGGAAAAGACCGCAGGGGCGCTGGTCACCGACGTGCCCGAAGGCCCCGGCAAGGAAGCCGGCATCATGCAAGGCGATGTGATCCTGTCCTTTGACGGCAAGGATGTGGCCGATACGCGCGGATTGGTGCGTCAGGTCGGCAATACCGAAGTGGGCAAGGCTGTCCGCGTGATGGTCTGGCGCGACGGCAAGACGCAGAACCTTCTGGTGACGCTGGGCCGCCGGGAAGAGGCCGAAGGCGCCGTGCCTGCCGTGCAACCCTCTGATGCGCCGGAAGAACCGGCCGAAATGATGGGCCTGTCGCTGAGCCCCATCACGGAAGAGTTGCGCGCCGAGCTTGATCTGCCCGCAGGGGCCACCGGACTGGTCGTGGTCGATGTCGATGAGACGTCGGAAGCCTATGAAAAGGGCATGCGCGCCGGCGATCTGATCACCGAAGCCGGTCAGCAGAAGGTCGAGACCGCCAGCGATCTGACCGACCGCGTCGAAGAGGCGCGCGAGGCCGGGCGCAAGTCGCTGCTGCTGCTGGTGCGGCGCGGTGGCGATCCGCGCTTTGTGGCGCTGTCGCTGGACTGATCACGGGTCAGTCGGCCGAAATCCGGAAAGGGGCGTCCTGCGGGCGCCCCTTTTTTCATGGCGGGGGCTTGTCCTGAACCTGTTATGTTATGTAATAACATAACATAAATCACGGAGAACCCCATGCCACGCACCGATTCACGCCTGCCCGTCACCGTCCTGTCCGGCTTTCTGGGCGCGGGCAAGACGACGCTCCTCAACGCCGTTCTGAACAATCGCGACGGGCGGCGCGTGGCCGTGATCGTCAACGACATGGCCGAGGTCAACATCGACGCGGATCTGGTGCGCGCAGGCACGAGCCTGTCCCAGACCGAGGAAACGCTGGTCGAGATGTCGAACGGTTGCATCTGCTGCACCCTTCGCGATGATCTTCTGCAAGAGGTGCGGCGTCTGTCCGAGGCGGGGCGCTTCGACTATCTGCTGATCGAATCGACGGGCGTGTCGGAACCCTTGCCGGTGGCGACGACCTTCGAATTCCGCGACGCGGCGGGCGACAGTCTGTCCGATGTGGCGCGGCTCGACACGATGGTCACTGTGGTCGATGCGGTGAACCTGCTGCGCGACTATGCCAGCCACGATGTCCTGTCCGATCGGGGCGAAGTCGCGGGCGAGGGGGATACCCGCACGCTGGTGCATCTGCTGACCGACCAGATCGAATTCGCCGATGTCATCGTGCTGAACAAGGTGGGTGATGCCGGGGCCGCGCGGACGGATGCCGCGCGCAAGATCATTCGCGCGCTGAACCCCGATGCGCGGTTGATCGAGACTGATTTTTCGCGTGTCGATCCCGCTGCCATCTTCGACACGGGGCTGTTCGATTTCGCCACCGCCCATGACCACCCGATGTGGGCCAAGGAGCTTTACGGTTTTGCCGATCATGTGCCCGAGACCGCCGAATACGGCGTGACCCATTTCACCTATCGCGCGCGGCGGCCCTTCGATCCGGCACGGCTATACGATGTGCTCAACGGCGACCTGCCCGGCGTGATCCGCGCCAAGGGGCATTTCTGGATCGCCTCACGCCCAGATTTCGTGGCCGAATTCTCGCTGGCAGGCGCGTTGAGCGGGGTGACACCTTTGGGCACATGGTGGGCCGCCGTGCCGCGCAACCGCTGGCCCGACACTCAGGCCGCCCGCGACTATGCGGCGCGCCACTGGATCGAGCCTTGGGGCGACCGGCGGCAGGAATTGGTCTTTATCGGCGCAGGCATGGACGAGGCGGCGATCCGCGCCGCCCTCGACACCTGCCTGATCGGGGACGAGTCAACCGGGCTCCAGCCGCATTGGGCCAAACTGCCCGATCCCTTTCCGGTCTGGCGCCGCCCGGACGCGGCCTGAGGCGCGCTCCCATGCCCCGCGCCAATCTCTGCTCCGCGCTCAGCCGGCGCCGCAAGGCGCGGCCCATGCGTGATCCGATGGCGGAATTCGACCGTCTGCCGGCCGACCTGCGCCGCTGGCTGGCCGGGGCCGCCCTGCCATGGAGCCCGCGTTCCGCCCATCGCGCCTATCTGCGCGCCCTGGCCGAAGTGCAGGCCCCGCAAGAGGCCCTGGCCCGTCTGGACGCCCTGCAATCCGCAAGGCTGCGGCGCGACCGGATGGCGTCAGGCGGGGCGCGTCAGACCTGACCTGCCGTCCTAGTCATTGTCCAACTGGTCCAGCGGCGTGGCGATCAGGCCAAGGGCGCGGGCAGCGGCCAGCGACAGGATCGGGCTGTCCAGTCCGGTTTCGGATTGATAGAGCCTGACCGCCGCGCTGGTGGCGGGGTCGATCCTGCCGCTGATCGGACCGGCATAAAGATCCCGCACGGCCAGCGCGCGTTGCAGGGTGGCGATCAACTCGGGTGTCATGGCGGCGGGGCAGGGGGTTTCGAACCATGTCACCTCGCGTTCGGTCAGGATCCGCTGACGCGTTTCGGTGCGAAAGGTGGCGGGGGTTTCGACCGTGCCATCGGCGGCCAGCCGGGCCGGGGTCACCAGCACCTGTTCGGTCACGGTCTCGATCAGGGCGGGGCTGACGATCTTGCCCCAGCAGGTGCCGGGCGGCGCGCCCTCGGGCACATCCAGCATGCTGCCCATCAGCAGATCGGCAGGATTCTCGGTGCCCACGGGCATGCAGGCGGCAAGGCCCATCAGCACCATGAGCGCCAGACGCAAGAAGGGGCGGGGTCGGATCATCGGTCGGTCATCTGCTCTGTTGCCCCCGGTCTGGCCCGGCTGTCCTGCCGGGGCTTTGCCCGGTTCGGGTGAACCTAGCGGCTTTTGGGCAGGGCGCAATGCCTCTTGACGGGGGCAGAACCTGTTGCGCTCACTCAAATGCAGGTCTGCATGGGTGCACACAAGTCATGACAACAGGCTTTAGCGGCGGGGCGGCGGGATCAGCGCGGCCTCGTCCTGCAACAGCAGGTCCAGCATGTCCGAGATATCCTCGATCCGTTCCGCGATCAGATGCGACACGCCTCCCTCATGCTGCATCCGGCCCGTCACGCGCAACAGGCGGCCCGCGATGATGGCGCGGCGGAACTGCTCATAGAACTTGCGCCAGACGATCACATTGATCACGCCCGTCTCATCCTCCAGCGTCAGGAAGATCACGCCCTTGGCGGTGCCGGGCCGCTGGCGCAGGATCACCAGCCCCGCCACGGTCACGCGGTGCCCCGTGCTGACATAGCCCAGATGCGCCGCAGGGGTGCAAGCGGGGGCAGGCGGAGAGGTAGGGGAAGCGGGTCTGGCAGGCATGAGAACAATATAGGAACATCTGGCCAATGCCGCAAGCCGGGATCACAGGGCGCGCGCGCCCTTGGGGAAAACTGCACAAAAGGGGCTGGAACGCCCTGCGATGCTTGTCTAGGTAGGGGTGAAACAGGACATCAACCGGAGTCTGCACGGACATGGCGAAAATCACATATATCGAGCATAACGGAACCGAACATGTCGTCGAGGTGCCCAACGGTCTGACCGTGATGGAAGGTGCCCGCGACAACAACATCCCCGGCATCGAGGCCGATTGCGGCGGCGCCTGCGCCTGCTCGACCTGCCATGTCTATATCCATCCCGACTGGGTGGAAAAACTGCCCGCCAAGGACGACATGGAAGAGGATATGCTGGACTTCGCCTATCAGCCCGACACCGCCCGCTCGCGCCTGACCTGCCAGATCAAGGTGACCGACGCGCTGGACGGTCTGGTCGTGCAGATGCCGGAAAAGCAGATCTGATCTATCAGGCACCCGCACTGGATCAAGGCGCGCGATCGCTGACATGCGGGGTGGCGATGCAACGGTTGTTTGGGGCAGTTTATCCCTGCAACATTATCGAACCTCAGTTCATGCCGCAGCGGTAGCCGATCGCCGCCCCGGGGGTGGCGTGTCGGCGATCGCGCGGCGGTGCTGCGCACCTTGATTCCGCGCGGGGTACCTGTTGGCAACCGTGCGGACTGTCTCGACCCTATGACGTCAAACCCCCTCGACCTCCGCCACCACCTCGGCCGGAGTCCGTTGCCGCCGCCCGCGCCCCGGCGCATAGGTCCGCAGCAGCGCCAGACCCAGAAGGCCGATCAGCGTGACGGGAATCCCCCAGTTCACGAAGGCCATCAGATCCTGCCCCGTCGCCAGCGCCAGAACCGGCGCGGCCAGAGCCCCCGCCAGCAGCGCCACACCCAGAACCCGCAGCGCCGCCGCCGTGCCCGCCGACGGCTCGCTCTCCACATCCAGCCCCGGTTGCGCCGCCATAAGCGCGCGCAGCACATCCGCCACGCAGGCGCGGAAAGCCATGTCATCCGGCCCGCCCACCAGCGCGCGGCGATAGAGATGCTGCCGGATCGCGCGGCGCTGCGTGCCGTCCTCCAGCCGCAACACCCGCGTCAGGCTTTGCCCCGCCCGCGACGCGCTCCAATGGGCAAAGGTCACCGCCGCAAGCTCCATCCGCCAGAGCGTGCCGCCCTTGGCGTCCTCGCAAACCAGCGCCCCGTCCGCCAGCACATAGGTCAGGGGCGATTTGATCAGCGCGGGCTTGACCGCGTGGCGGCGCGGTTTTCTCACAGCGCCCGCCAGCCGATGTCGCGGCGGCAGAACCCGCCGGGCCAGTCGATCGCATCGACCATCGCATAAGCGCGCGCCTGCGCCTCGGCCAGTGTCGCGCCCCGCGCGGTCACGTTCAGCACGCGGCCGCCATTGGCGGTGAACTGACCCTTGTCCCGCGCCGTGCCGGCGTGGAAACACATATGGAAACTGTCCTCGGGCAATCCGTCCAGCCCGCCGATCACGCTGCCCTTGGCATAATCGCCCGGATAGCCATTGGCCGCCATCACCACGGTCAACGCATGGTCATCCGCCCAATGCACCTGCGCATCCGCCAGACGCCCCTCGGCACAGGCCAGCATCAGGTCCAGCGCCTGCGCGCCCAGCCGCATCATCAGCACCTGACATTCGGGATCGCCAAATCGCACGTTGTATTCCACCAGGCGGGGCTGGCCGTCCTTGATCATCAACCCGGCATAGAGCACGCCCTGATAGGGCATCCCGCGCCGCGCCATTTCATCCATGCAGGGCTTGACGATCTGCTCCATCGCCAAGGTCGCTATGGCATCCGACAACACCGGGGCAGGGGAATAGGCCCCCATCCCGCCGGTATTCGGCCCCGTGTCGCCATCGCCCACGCGCTTGTGATCCTGCGCCGTGCCGATGGCCAGCACATCCTTGCCATCGCACAGGACAAAGAACGACGCCTCCTCGCCCTCCATGAACTCTTCGATCACCACTTCGGCCCCCGCGCCACCAAAGGCTCCGCCGAACATGTCATCGACCGCGGCCAAGGCTTCCGCCTCGGTCATCGCCACGATCACGCCCTTGCCCGCGGCCAGACCATCGGCCTTGACCACGATGGGCGCGCCCTGTTCGCGGATATGGGCGCGCGCGGCGTCCGCATCGGAGAAATGGCCATAGCCTGCGGTGGGCGCATTCACAGCCGCGCAGATCTCCTTGGTGAAGGCCTTGCTCGCCTCCAGCATCGCTGCCGCCTTCGAGGGGCCAAACACGTTGAACCCCGCCTCGCGCAGACGGTCGCTGATGCCTGCGGCCAAGGGGGCTTCCGGCCCCACGATGATGAAATCAATGGCGTTCTCGTCGCAGAAATTCACCACCGCCGCGCCGTTGAGCACATCCAGATCTGCACATTCCGCGATCTGCGCGATGCCCGCATTGCCCGGCGCCACGATCAGCTTGTCGCATTTGGGGTTCTGCATCACGGCCCATGCCAGCGCATGTTCACGCCCGCCGCTGCCGAGGATCAGGATATTCATGGCGCTCTCCCGCTTGGCCTTTGTCGTGCCCCGCTTTAAGGTGCCGCGACCCCTTAGACAAGCCAGAGGGAAGGCCCGCCCGCATGTCCGATCTTCTCGACGATGACGCCCCCCTGCCGCAAGGCGGGCAGAACAACCCCGAATACACCGTATCCGAGATTTCGGGCGCCGTGAAACGGGTGCTGGAGGGCGAGTTTTCCCATGTCCGCATCCGGGGCGAGCTGGGCCGCGTGACCATGCCGCGCTCAGGGCATATCTATCTGGATCTCAAGGATGACCGCTCGGTGCTGGCCGCGGTGATCTGGAAAGGTGTCGCCGCCCGCCTGTCGGTGCAGCCCGAAGAGGGGATGGAAGTGATCGCCACGGGCCGCATCACCACCTTCGGCGGGCAATCGAAATACCAGCTGATCATCGAGGATATCGAACCCGCAGGGGCAGGGGCCTTGATGGCGATGCTGGACAAGCGCCGTCGGATGCTGGCCGCCGAGGGGCTGTTTGACGACACCCGCAAGCAGCCGATCCCCTATCTGCCCGAGATCATCGGCGTCGTCACCTCTCCCACCGGGGCGGTGATCCGCGATATCCTGCACCGCCTGCGCGACCGTTTCCCGCGCAAGGTGCTGATCTGGCCTGTCGCCGTGCAGGGCGCCAATTGCGCGGCGGAAGTCGCCCGCGCCATCCACGGCTTCAACGCCATGACACCCGGCGGCGCGCTGCCACGCCCCGATCTGATCATCGTGGCGCGCGGTGGCGGCTCGCTTGAGGATCTGTGGGGGTTCAACGAGGAAATCGTCGTCCGCGCCGCTGCCGCCTCGCGCATCCCGCTGATTTCCGCCGTGGGGCACGAAACCGATACGACCCTCATCGACTATGCCGCCGACCGCCGCGCGCCCACGCCCACGGCGGCGGCGGAAATGGCCGTGCCCGTGCGGCTGGACCTTCTGGCATGGCTGGACGGGCAATCGGGCCGCCTGACCCGCGCCTTGACGGGCGGCGTATCCTTGCGCGCCCAACGCCTGCGCGATCTGTCCCGCGCCTTGCCGCGCGCCGAGACGCTGCTCGACGCCCCGCGCCAGCGGCTTGACGTGATGTCCGACCGCCTGCCCGCCGCCCTGATCCGCTCGGTCCAGTTGCGCCGCGTCGCCCTGTCCGATCACGCGGGCGCGCTGCGCCCGGCCCTCCTGCGCCGTGCCATTCAGGCCGAGCGGCGCAATCTGGCCGTGGCATCGGATCGCCTCAGCCTTGACCGTTTCCGCGCCGATCTGGAGCGCAAGAACCGCGACCTCACAACCCTCTCGCGCCGCCTGTCGGATGCGGGCCAGCGACAGGTGAAGTCTTGGCGGCAACGCATTGAAGAACAAGACCGCCTGCGCCTGACACTGGGATACGAGGCGACCTTGCAGCGCGGCTATGCCGTGGTGCGCGGCGAGGATGGCGCGGTGCTGACCACCAAGGCAGACGCCGCCAAGGCCCGCGCGCTGGAAATCCAGTTCAGCGATGGCCGGCTTGCCGTCGGCGGCAAACCCGCACCCAAACCGGCTGGCAAGATCCCGCCACCAGAACAGGGCAGTCTGCTTTAACGGCCCATCCAGCGCCGCGCGCGCCGGTCCATCATCCGCCGCCAGAGCGGCGGAACCAGCGCCGCCACCGCCATCACCGGCACGGCACGCGGCAGCAGCGGCATTTCCGCCTCAAGCCGCAGCGCCGGGTAGGGGCGCGCAGGATGCGCATGATGATCCGAATGGCGCGGCGCGTTCAGCATCATCGCGCTCGACCACGCCTGCGGCGCGTTCCACGAATGACGCGCCCCGACGGGTTCCAGCCGCCCATCCGCCAGCCTTGCCCGCGTCAGCCCGTAATGCTGGATGTAATCCGACAGCAGGATCTGCACCTGCGCATAGGCCGCGATCCCCAGCAGGCCCGGAACACCGCCCCACCCCGCCAGCCCAAAGGCCAGCGCCAGCGCCAGCAACGCACCCAGACCATAGCCCAGATAGGGATGCGTCCACCCCGGCGCAGGCACCGATGCCCGCGCGCGCAGCGCCGACTCCGCCCGTAGCCCCGCCATGAACGATCCCGCCCAGGCGCGCGGCGCATAGCGCCAGAACCCCATCCCCAGCGGGGCGGAGGCCGGATCGTCGGCGGTGCCCACATGCACATGATGCACCCGCAGATGGCTGGAGGCGTGATGCCCCATCAGCACCGCACAATAAACCGCGCGCCCCAAGACCCGCATCCATGTCGCCCGCCGATGAATCAGCTCATGCGCCACCGGATGGCCGATCTGGCCAAAGGCCAGCCCCCAGCCGATCACCAGCCCCAGCAGTTCCACCGCCGCAAAGCCCGCGCCGAAGGCCCGCACCGCCAGAACCAGCCCCGCCAGCAACAGCAGCGCCAGCACCACGGCCAGCCCGTCACCGCTGGGAAATTCGTCATCCCGCCCTGTCACCGCCGCTGCGTGGCGCATCAGGTGGTCGGCGGCCCATGTAAAGACGGTGATCATCACAATGCCCGCCGCGACCCACCAGCCGCCAACAAGGCTGCCAAGGATCAGCAGGGTCAGGGGGGCAATCGTGGCAATGGCAAACAGGAACATGGCAAACCGGTCCGCGTCGGGTCAGGTCCGCCGCAGCGGGGTCAGAGCCCGCGTCACGTCCCCACCTCCGGGCCAAGGCACATCATCGGCTCGGGGCTGCGCGTGATCTCGTAAAGCGTGGTCTGGCTTGGATCATCCTCGAACCGGGCCACGATCCCGCCGGGGGTCTGATAGAAGCTCCAGCATTGCGGATCGGGATTGTCGTCATAGACAAAGCAGATCATGCCGTTCTCCTCATACCACTCCCCTTCCTGACAGCGGCCATCCAGAAAGGACCAGCGCACCCGACGGTTGTCCATATACTCCTCGGCACCATAGGGCGCGGCCCCGGTGCCATAGGTAAAGGTCTGCCCGCGCGTATAGGCATCAAAGGCGGCCCCATCCATCGGGCTGCCTGTCTGCGCGCGCAGGGTGATGGCGGACAAAAGCAGCAGACCCACTGCCAGAAGGGCCGACAGGATCAGACGGGGCAGGGCGGGTGCGAACAGGGGGGGTAACGGATGTCTCATGCGCGCATCCTGCCCCAGTCCACCCCGATTTGGCCAGTGATCAAACAGTCGCGGCACAGGGGTCAGCGGATATCCCCAACGGCGCCCGCACACCTGCACGGCCGCGTGACCCATGGGACAGATTGACCCTGGGGGGCTTTCAAAACCGACCAAGAGGGTCTAGGTGAAAGCAAACACCCCGCGAGGCCGCCATGTCATTTTTCGGCAAACTCAAACAACGCCTGTTCACCTCCTCGTCCCGGCTGGACCAGGGGCTGGATGCGATCGTGGCACAGGGCGGCGCGGCAGAGGTCGAAGACGACACGCGCCTGACGTCGCAGGACCCCGATCCCACCCCCGAGGTCGAGCCTGTCCCCGCGCCGGAGCCGGAGCCTGTGCCCGAACCGGACACGCCTGCACCGGAACCCGAACCCTTGCCTGTGCCCGAACCGCAGGAACCCGAGGAACCGGACTATCCCGCCGAAGTGCCCGAAGACCCCGACACCCCCGAAGAGGCACCCGAGGAAATCCCCGGCTATGACCAGCCCGAGGAAATGCCCGGCGACTGGCCCTCGGAAGTGCCCGCCCCGCAGGGGGACATCATGCCCGGCCCGGCGCCGATGGAAATTCCCTTGGGCACACCGTCCGAAATGCCGATGGACCGGGCCATGGCCGTGGCCGACTCCGGGGCCGCGAAGGTCGGTTTTCTGGGCCGTCTGCTGGGCCGCTCTGCCGCGTCCACATCCGCCGCTGTGGCCGAAGCCGAACCCGTTGCCAGAATCCCTGCCGCGCCTGCCGGTCCGGTGGTGCGCCGCGTGCTGGACGATGCGATGCTGGAACAGCTTGAAGAGTTGCTCATCGCCTCTGATATGGGCGTGGACACCGCGCTGCGCGTGACGGCCAACCTTGCCGAAGGGCGCTATGGCCGGAAACTCTCGGTCACCGATATCAAGCGCGCTCTGGCGGATGAGATCGCGCGCATCATGGAACCCGTGGCCCGCCCCATGCCGATTTTCCCCAAGACCCCGCAGGTCGTGCTGGTCGTGGGCGTGAACGGCTCGGGCAAGACCACGACCATCGGCAAGCTGGCCAGCCAGTTCCGCGCCGCCGGCAAGACCGTGATCATCGCCGCAGGCGACACCTTCCGCGCCGCCGCTGTGGAACAGTTGCAGGTCTGGGGACAGCGCGCGGGCGTGCCCGTCCTGACCGCGCCCGAAGGATCGGACCCCGCCAGCCTTGCCTTCGACGCCATGACACGGGCCGAGGCCGAGGGCGCGGACCTGCTCTTGATCGACACGGCAGGCCGCTTGCAGAACCGCGCCGATCTGATGGAGGAGCTGTCCAAGATCGTCCGCGTCATCCGCAAGAAGGACCCGTCCGCCCCCCACAACACCCTGCTGGTGCTGGACGCCACGACCGGCCAGAACGCGCTCAGCCAGGTGGAAATCTTCCGCAAGCTGGCCGATGTGTCGGGCCTCGTGATGACCAAGCTGGACGGTACCGCCAAGGGCGGCGTGCTGGTGGCGCTGGCCGACAAGTTCGGTCTGCCCATCCATGCGATCGGCGTGGGCGAGCAGATCGACGATCTGGCACCTTTCGACCCCGAGGATTTCGCAAAGGCGCTGACGGGTCTGGATGCGTGAGAATTGACCTTGATGCTTGAAATAAGACGGACAACGGATTTCCAGCCCGACATCACCGCCCTCGAGGCGGTGATCGACGGCGCACGCCTGCGCGAGGCGGACGAGATCGAGGACTGGCCCGATGACCGGCTGGTCATGAGCGAATGCGTGGTCTTGAACGACGGTCAGGTCGTGGGCTTTGGCCGCATGATCTGGGACGCGCATCTGGATGTGCCGCCGCGCATCTTCGATCTGTGCCTGCTGCCCGAACATCGCAACACCTTCGTGCTGGACACGCTGGAACAGGAACTGATCGACGAATACGCCTTCGCCGCCGAAGGGGGCGATATCGTGATCGGCCGCGAGGGCGATGAGATCGACATTTCCCGCCGCGCCCGCGAACTCCATGACGAAAGCCTTGGGCGCAGCCCCGGACGGCTGCGCGCATGAGCGCCTGGCTCGTCTCGCTGGAGGGAACTCCGGCGGGCAGTCAGGTGGCCATGATGCTGGCGCTGCTGGCGGCGGTGCTGCATGCGATTTTCGGCGCGCTGCAAAAGGGCCGCCACGACCCCTGGCTGATGCGCGGGGCCATCGACATCAACTATGCGATGATCGCCGCCCCTTTCGCGCTGTTCGTGGTGCCCTTTCCCGAACCGCATATGTGGCCCATCTTCGCGGGGGCCTTCGTGATCCACACCGCCTATAAATTCCTCCAAGCCATGGCCTATACACGCGGCGCCTATACCGTGGTCTATCCGGTGGTGCGCGGGACGGGGCCGCTTTTTGCCGTGATCGGCGCATGGCTGATCTTCGGCGAGGTCTTTACCCTGACGCAATGGCTGGGCGTGGCCGTCCTGCTCTGCGGCATCTTCGGCCTTGCCGTCTATAACCTGATCCATGTCACGCTGAACCGCGACACGCTGAACATGGCGCTGGGTCTGGCGGTGCTGACGGGCCTTTTCGTGGCGCTTTACACCACCTATGACGCCTACGGCATCCGGGCGACGGCGGACCCCTTCACCTTTTTGATGTGGTTCTTCATGATCGACGGTCTGGTCATGCCCGTCGTGGCAAGCCTGCGCTGGCGCGCGATGGCCACGCATCTGCGCCCACCCGTCCTGCCCTTGATGCAGCGCGGCGTGGTCGGCGCGGTGATCGCCTTTTTCAGCTTCGGCTCTATCATGTTGGCCACCCGTCTGGACAAGGTCGGCGAGGCGGCGGTGCTGCGCGAGACATCCACCGTCTTTGCCGCTCTGATCGGCTGGCTGGTGCTGAAGGAAACCGTAGGCCCACGGCGCATCGCGCTGATGTGCCTGATCGCGCTGGGCGCGGTCATCGTGCAATTCGGAAGCTAGGAGACTGCTTCATGACCCAAAAGGACATCAACCCGCTGGTAAAGACCGCCCTGGAACTGGGGCCGGTGCTGGCCTTTTTCGTGGCCTATATCGCGCTCAAGGACCGGGTCTTCACCATCAATGGCACCGAATATGGCGGCTTCATCGTGGCCACGGCGGCGCTGATTCCGCTTCTGCTGCTCAGCACCGGCATCCTGTGGAAACTCACGGGTCGCCTGTCGCGGATGCAGATCATGACCATGGTGCTGGTCGTGCTCTTCGGCGGGCTGACCGTCTGGCTGAATGACGAACGCTTCCTCAAGATCAAGCCCACGATCGTCTATCTGGTCTTTGCCGGACTGCTGGGGATCGGCCTCATGCGGGGGCGGTCCTATCTGCAATATGTGATGGAGGAGATGATCCCCATGACGGAAACCGGCTGGATGATCCTGACCCGCCGCCTGACCGCGCTGTTCTTCGGTCTGGCGGTGTCGAACGAGATCGTCTGGCGCTTCATGAGCACCGAGGCCTGGGTCTATTTTGAGACCTTCGTGCTGACGGCGGCGGTCTTTGTCTTCTTCATCACGCAAGGCAGGCTCTTCGAAACCCATGCCATCAAGACGGAGGCCCCGGACGCGCAGGATCGGTAACGGCGCGCGCGCGGTGGGGGCAGATGCCTCCGGCGGGGATATTTGAGGCAAGTAGAAACCGCCCTGCGAGGGCTGGCGCGGGCAGTTGACGCAACGCTCTGACAGGCGTATCAGCGGCGCGTGGCGATTTGTTACCGGATTGCGGGCCACGTTAAACATCCCGCTAAAGAGGTCAGGATGAAGGAAGCCCCTTTCGCTTGACCGCGACGGGGCTTTTTTTATTGGGCCATGCCGCCCGACGGAGAATGAGATGAGCAAGGACTGGAACAAGCGCACCACGCTGGTGCATGGCGGAACCCGCCGCTCGCAATATAACGAGGTATCCGAGGCGATCTTCCTGACGCAGGGCTTCGTCTATGACAGCGCCGAACAGGCCGAGGCGCGGTTTCTGAAAGCCGGACCGGACGAGTTCATCTATGCCCGCTACGGCAACCCCACCGTGGCCATGTTCGAGGACCGCATCGCCGCGCTGGAAGGGGCCGAGGATGCCTTTGCCACCGCTTCCGGCATGGCGGCTGTGTCAGGCGCGCTGACGGCGATGCTGCGGGCCGGCGATCACGTCGTCGCGGCACGCGCGCTGTTCGGGTCCTGTCTTTATATCCTCGAAGAGGTCCTGACCCGCTACGGGGTCGAGGTGACGCTGGTCGATGGCACCGATCTGGAACAATGGCGCGCGGCGATGCGCGCCGATACGAAAGTGGCGTTTTTCGAGTCGATCTCGAACCCCACGCTGGAAGTGATCGACATCCGCGCTGTGTCCGACATCGCCCATGCGGTAGGCGCCACCGTGGTGGTGGACAATGTCTTCGCCACGCCCGTCTTTTCCCGCGCGCTGGATCTGGGCGCCGATGTGGTGATCTATTCCGCCACCAAACATATCGACGGGCAGGGCCGCGCGCTGGGCGGCGTGATCCTTGGCACCCGCGACTATATCCGCGGCGTGGTCGAGCCTTACATGAAGCATACCGGCGGCGCGATGAGCCCCTTTACCGCCTGGATCATGCTCAAGGGTCTGGAGACAATGGACCTGCGCGTGCGTGCGCAGGCCGCCACCGCCCTGACCGTGGCGGATGCGCTGCAGGGCCATCCCAAACTGTCCCGCGTGATCTATCCGGGCCATCCCAGCCACCCCCAGCAGGACCTGACGCTGGCGCAGATGGATGCTGGCGGCACGGTGATCGCGCTGGATCTGGCGGGCGGGCAGGAGGCCGCGTTCCGCTTTCTCAACGCGCTGGGGATCGTCATCATCTCGAACAACCTTGGCGATGCGAAATCCATCGCGACCCATCCTGCCACGACGACACATCAACGTCTGCCTGCGGACCAGAAAGCGCATCTGGGCATCACGCCGGGTCTGGTGCGCCTGAGCCTTGGGCTGGAGGATGCCCGCGATCTGCTGGGCGATATCCTGCAGGCACTGGACAAGGCCTAGATCAGGGCAGGGGGCTACAGATCCAGCCAGAGCTGCCCGCCCCTGTAGCCGCCACAGATGAGGGTGCCCGCTGTGGCGATCTCGGGAAAGCTGTCGGCCCAGTCGCGGAACTTGTCATTCGTGACGATCCGCACCCCGTGGTCGCGCGCGGCAGCCAGCAGGGTCGGGTCGGCCGGTTCCCCCCGTGGCACGATCATCACGCGACCCTCCGGCAATCCCAGCGCCGCGGCGAGCTTGCGGTTGTCCAGATAATGACCGACCAGCTTGTAGCCCGCATTGGCGTCAAAGACGACACCGGGGGCAAAGCCCGCCCGCTCCAGGGCGACGATCACCTCGCGCAGCGTCTCGATCTGCGGGGTGTCGTCGCGCCAATGCATGACATTCGAGCCGTCAAGGATCACCCAGGGCAGTTCCGCCGCCACCACGCGGCCAAGCGCCTTGAGCCAGAGGATCAGGCTGGCCAGGGCCGATGGGACAGCCAGCAACAGCCAGTCCGTGGCCCCCGGAATGAGCAGCGCGCAAAGAAGACCCGCGACCGATAGCAGGAGCAGAACAAGAGGGGCGATCATCCGGGCAGGCTACACCCTGATCGCGCTTTTGCAATGCCGCCCTGTCGGGGGCAGAGGCCCTGCGCATCCCGGAACGCCCCGTCGTGTCAGACCCGGTCCACTGTCTGATCCGCTCCTGCCAAGGCGTTGATGTGACGCCCCCATTGCATTATCCTGCCCGACGTGATCCTGTGACCTGCCCCGGTCAGGTTTTTTCGGAGTGGTATGGTATGAGTAGACTGGCACGCCATGTGGCGGCGATTTTCCTGTTGCTGTCCTCGTCTGTGGGGGCGCAAACGGCAACACCGGAAGTGCCCACCCCCGGTCTGAACGACATCGCAGTGGTGGTCGCACACCCCAATTCCCCGACGGGGGCCGTCATCCTGTTCAACCCGTCCCTCTGTCAGCAGATCGGACTGGCCTGCCGCTTCTTTGCGGTGCATGAGCATTGTCACGTCCTGTTGGGGCATCACCTGAATCCGGGCGGCAACACGATGCTGAAAGAACGGGATGCGGATCGCTGCGCCGCCCAGAACGCACCGCCACAGGCCGTTATGGCGGCATGGACCCTGTTCATGAATGGCGGCAGCAGTTCCGATTGGCATACCTATGGCCCGCCACAGGATCGGGCCCGCAGGCTTTGCCTGTTCGCGGCCCAGACGGGCAACTGGGGCGGACCGTTTCCCTGCCCATGACGGGGCCAAGGGCGCTGCCGCCGCGGGTCTGCCACGGGATTGCCGACCGGCCCCGCGTTTTTCATCGCAATGATCGCCGCAGTGTTGATCCGATCTGTCGCGTCCGACGTAATTCCTTTCGTTATTGGCAATCTGCCACCGCCCATCCTATTTAAGGATGGCACCATGATGCGAAGGGGCCCCCTCATGAACATTCATACGCCGGATCTGGACCGCCATTTCACCCGCGAGGATGCGGCGGATGCGTTGGAGCGTCTGCGCCACTGGGCGGCGCGCGCCTCCGAGGCCGAGATTGCCGATCTCGACCCCGCACTGGCGCGGTTGCTGCCGGGCACCGATGCCGCGGCCTATCCTGTGCTGTCGCGCACCTACCCCCATGCGTTCGAGGTGGACGCAGCCTACAAGGACAGCCTGCCGGATCTGCAGAACGGCCCTTCCAGCCTGATCCGTGGCGCCCGCCAGCAGATCCAGCATGTGGGGATTTCCAATTTCCGCCTGCCGATCCGCTTTCACACCCGCGACAACGGCGATCTGACGCTGGAAACCAGCGTGACCGGCACCGTCAGCCTCGAGGCCGACAAGAAGGGCATCAACATGTCCCGGATCATGCGGTCCTTCTACAAGCATTCCGAAAAGACCTTCAGCTTCGAGGTGATCGAAGCCGCGCTCGAAGATTACATGACCGATCTGGACAGCTTCGATGCCCGCATCCAGATGCGCTTCTCCTATCCGGTCAAGATCATGTCCCTGCGCTCGGGTCTGGAAGGCTATCAGTATTACGACATCGCGCTGGAACTGATCGAGAAAGCGGGCCTGCGCAAGAAGATCATCCATCTGGACTATGTCTATTCCTCGACCTGCCCCTGTTCGCTGGAACTGTCCGAACATGCCCGCCAGACGCGCGGGCAACTGGCAACACCCCATTCGCAGCGTTCCGTCGCGCGGATTTCCCTCGAAGTCATGAACGGCGCCTGCCTCTGGTTCGAGGATGTGATCGAAATGGCCCGCCGCGCCGTGCCCACGGAAACGCAGGTCATGGTCAAGCGCGAGGATGAGCAGGCTTTTGCAGAACTCAACGCCGCCAATCCGATCTTTGTCGAGGATGCGGCGCGCCTGTTCTGCGCGCAACTCCAGCAGGACGAACGGGTCGGTGATTTCCGCGTCGTCGCCAGCCATCAGGAAAGCCTGCACAGCCATGATGCCGTCAGCATCCTGACCGAAGGACCGACCTTCGCCAGCGACAGCGTCGATCCCAAGCTGTTCAACACCCTGTTCCACGTCGGCTGAGGTGGCGGGCGGTACGCCTGCCGCCCCGCGCACCCGCTGATTCCGCCGCCGCCCGGGCCCACCCCGGCGGCGGCTTTTTTGTTGCGTGATGCTGCATCGCGGCACAACAATGCTGCGTTGCGGAAAACGCAGGGCGGGGTTGCAGTTTTGGCGGTGGTTGCGGCGGTCCGGCTTGCCTATGTCACACCCGAGCCCGCAATCGGGTGACGCACAAGGACAAGTCTGATGAGCAGCAACACCACCAATATTTCCCTCTCCCACGGCGCCGGCTGGGCCGCCTTCACCGCATGGTTCGGCCGCGCTTTCGAGGCGTATGTCGCCCGCCGGTCGCGCACCGACCGCATTCAGGCGCTGGAAGCCCTGTCCGACAAGGAACTGTCCGCATTGGGCATCCGTCGGGACCAGATCGTGCAATATGTCTTCCGCGATCTCTACTGGAGCTGAGAGCGACCGCCACCCCTTCGGGTCGGCAAACGCCCCTGATCATGCAAAGGCTGCCCCATCGGGCAGCCTTTTGCCGTTTCTGTCAGCGGTTTGCCCAAGGCCAACGGGGCAGGCTTGCGCTGACGGCAATGCCGCAATGCAGCATTGGCCGTAGTAAAGTCATTATTGCTGACCTATCTTGGGTGCAGGGAGACACTTGAAACAAACTGAAAGAGGTTCCCAATGGCTACCCAAACCACCAACCTGACCCAAGCGACCGACACCCGTGCCCGTCTGATGGCGCGCGTCGATGCCTTCTTCGCAACTTTGGGCCAAGGCATGAACGCCTATATGCACCGCAAGTCGCGCATGGACGAAATCGAAGCGCTGCATGCCAAATCCGACGCCGAACTGGCCGAGATCGGCATCACGCGTGACGATATCCCGCGCTATGTGTTCCGCGATACCTTCTATATCTAAGGCCTGCTTGCGCTGACGCCGGACCACGGGTCAGGCACGTGATCAGGCGCTCTGTGGCGGCGTGGCGCTTGACAGCGACGCGCGCCACAGCCAAGCCTTGCCCCATGTTGGATATGCGACCCGTCGGATATGTGATCGGCCTTCTGGTCGCGACGCTTGGCCTGACCATGATCCCGCCTCTGGCGGTGGATCTGGCCGAGGGCAGGGGGCATTGGCCCGTCTTTGCCGAAAGCGCGATCCTGACCTTCCTCTGCGGCGCATTGGTGGCCTTGGCCTGTAGCAGCGGCGCGCGCGAAGGGTTGACCCTCCAGCAGACCTTCATCCTGACCAGTGGTGTCTGGCTGGTCTTGCCGATGTTCGGCGCCCTTCCTTTCATGCTGGGTGCGACCGAGGCCCGCTTCGTCGATGCCTTCTTCGAGGCCATGTCGGGCATGACCACCACAGGCTCGACCGTCTTTACCGGGCTGGATGATCTGCCCAAGGGATTGCTGCTCTGGCGCGGGATCCTGCAATGGCTGGGCGGGATCGGGATCATCGTTGTCGCCATGGTGTTCCTGCCCGAATTGCGCGTGGGCGGGATGCAGGTGTTCAAATCCGAAGCCTTCGAGACGATGGGAAAGATCCTGCCGCGCGCCAGCGCCATCGCCTCGCAGATCTCGATCATCTATGTCGGCCTGACCATCGCCTGCATGTTTACCTATCTGATCCTTGGCATGAACGCCTTTGACGCGACGGTGCACGCGCTGACCACATTGTCGACGGGCGGTTTCGCCAATTACGACGCCTCATTCGGTGCGTTTCAGGGGCCGATGGAATATGCCGCCTCGGTCTTCATGGTCCTCGCGGCGCTACCCTTCGTGCGCTATGTCCAGATCCTCAACGGCACGGCGCGCCCGCTGCTTCATGACACGCAGGTGCGCTGGTTCATCGGGATCATCATGGGGCTGGCGATGGGCACGGCGGCCATCCTGACCAATGTCTTTCCCAGCCATCCCGAACAGGCCTTCCGCGAGGCGCTGTTCAACATCACCTCGATCATGACGGGCACCGGCTATGCCAGTGTCGATTACATGGGCTGGGGCAGCCTCTTGATCGGGATGTTCTTTTTCATCGGACTGATCGGCGGCTGCGCGGGATCGACCGCCTGTTCGGTCAAGATCTTCCGCTATCAGATCCTCTTTTCCGCCATCAAGGCGCAGATCCGCAAGACGCAGATGCCGCATGGCGTATTCATCCCCCGCTTCGAGGGGGCGCCCATCACCGATGACGTGATGGATTCGGTCATCGCTTTCTTCGGCTTCTTCGTGCTGACCTTGGGACTGGTCGCCGTGGCCCTGTCCCTGACCGGTCTGGATTTCATCACCTCGATCTCGGGGGCGGCCACGGCCATCGCCAATATCGGCCCCGGTCTGGGCGACCAGATCGGCCCGGCGGGAAATTTTGCCGGGCTTAACGATACCGCGAAATGGATCCTGTGTTTCACCATGTTTGTCGGACGGCTTGAATTGCTGGTCGTCTTCGCCGTCTTCACCCCCAGTTTCTGGCGCGCCTGAAGCACAACGCAAAAGGGACAGCCCTGTCAGGCTGTCCCCTTGGTGGCGCGGATCTCTGATCGGATGCGGATCAGTCCCAGCAGCCGACTAGCACCGTCATCATGCTGGCGCGGCGCGTCAGATCGACCGGGTCGATCGCCTCGGGTCCCTGCGCGGCCGTGGTCGGCAGACCAAGGCTGTCCAGCAGCGACCGGATCGCACTGGCATCTACGCTGAAGCTGACATCCTGCGGCAACTGGCGGCCATTGATCACGGGCGCGCTCAGCATGCCCAGAACCGCGCCACCCGCGTCAAAGACAGGCCCGCCCACATCGCCCGGCAGCGATTGCAGGTCCAGCCGCTTCAGATTGGCCTCGCCATTCAGGCCCTGCAAATCAGCCAGACGGCCATAGGTCAGGGTCGGCGCACTCAGGATGCCGCCATAGGAAAAACCCGCCACCGCGACCTCGGATTGCAGGCGCGGCGTGGCGGTCTGGAACGCAGCCGAGGCGATGGGCATAAGCGGCACCTCGGGGCGCAGCACGGCGATCCCCATCGCCGCATCCGTCCCCACGACCTGTGCCTCGGCATCGTTGTCCAGTGTGATCCGCCCGCAGCTTGCGACAGCATCCGTGGTCGTGATGACGGTGCCGGTCTGATCCACGAAAAAGCCCGACCGCGTCAGCTTGGGCTTGCGCACCTCCAACCCCGAGACAAGGTCGATCCGCTGCTCGCTCTGCCCGCCTTCGGCAAAGCTCAGCACGCCGTCGATGCGGGTAAAGCTCTTCTGCATCTCGCCCAGCAGGCGCAGGCGGCGGTCCTCGTCACCGGCAGGCCAGACAAGGGTAAAGCCCTTGATCCGCCCGTTCGCAAGGCTGACTTCCGTATGCGAGACGAAATCGCCCCCCTGGCCGATCAGGGTAAACCCATCCTCGCGCCGTTCGCGCGGCCCCTCGACCGGGACGATGGCCAGCGTCTGCATGATGTCATAAAGGCCGAACATCGTGCCGCGGTCGCCTTCCTGACTGATCAGCAGAACGCGTGCGTCAATGTCACCGTTGGCCTCGTAATGCACGAAGGGCGGCTCGATCCGGTCAAAGCTGACCGCCCCAAGGGGCAGCATCATCTCGATCCCGGCGGTGTCGTCGCGCACCATCTGCAGATCAAGACCTTCCAGAACGGCATTGTATTGCCGCAGCAATGTCGCGCGTTGCAGGGTGGTCAGGATGCCGGTCGCCTCAAAGGCATTGGCCCCCTGCCACGCCGCCATCGACGCCCGCGTGCCGCGCCCGAAGGCCCCGTCGATCGGCCCGTCATAGAACCCGGCCCATTTCAGCGCGACCTGCAACGCCTCGCGCCCCTCGCGGGTCAAGGCCGCCTCGCTGGCGCGGGCTTCGGCGGGGCTTTCGTCGGGCAGGGGCGGCTGGGGAATCCCCGCCTCATCCGTCACCAGCGGCGACTCATCCGGCAGCGCGGCCAGAGGCTCTTCCTCGGGCGTGGCCGGGGGCAGGGCGGGCTGCGACGGGCTCAGCAGATTGGACCCGACGGGCCAGAACTGCTGACGGAAACTGTTGGTGAAGGCGATGTAGCTGTCATTCGGAATCGCCCCTTCGGCGCGATAGACCCGCAGCACCTGCTCCGCGTCCGACCGCGTATAGGGGCCAAGCGCCACGGCATACCACCCGCTGGACAAGGCAAAGCCGTTCACATCCGGCAGATCCGCCGCATAGGCCCGCGCGCGCTCTGTCGCCTCGGCCAGTGTGGGGCGCGCCTCGATCTGGACCCAGACGATGTCCTGTTGCGCAAGGGCGGCCCGTGCCAGGATAAGCGTGAAGGTCAATACCGCTACAAGATGTCTCAACATGAAAAATTCAGTCCCTGCCCAGTTCAATATGGCCCGATGGGGCATTTTGGCCCCTGTCGGCCTGCTCAGGGGGTGTTTTAACAAATCCAGCCCTACATGCACCCGAATAATGCGTGATCGCGCGATTGACCCCATGCGCGGCGAACCGTAGGTAGGGCGCGCGATTTGATCGGGTCCAGGGGCGGCGATCAGGGGCGGCAGCATCTCTTTTGGAAAGGTCGGACGGGACCATGGCACAGACAGGCAGCACACCGCGCAGCTTTCAGGAGATCATCCTGCGGCTTCAGTCCTATTGGGCGTCCAAGGGCTGTGCCGTGATGCAACCCTATGACATGGAGGTCGGCGCTGGCACCTTCCATCCCGCCACCACCCTGCGCAGCCTGGGCACCAAGGCCTGGGCCGCCGCCTATGTGCAACCCTCGCGCCGCCCCACCGATGGCCGCTATGGCGAGAACCCGAACCGCCTGCAGCACTACTACCAGTATCAGGTCCTGATCAAACCCAGCCCGCCCGATCTTCAGGCGCTCTATCTGGGCTCTCTTGAGGCCATCGGCATCGACATGGCGCTGCATGACATCCGCTTTGTCGAGGATGACTGGGAATCCCCCACCCTGGGTGCCTGGGGTCTGGGCTGGGAGGTCTGGTGCGACGGCATGGAAGTGTCGCAGTTCACCTATTTCCAGCAGGTCGGGGGCCATGATTGCCATCCGGTGTCGGGTGAGCTGACCTATGGTCTTGAACGCCTTGCCATGTATGTGCTGGGCGTCAGTCACGTGATGGACATGCCGTATAACGACCCTGACGCGCCCATTCCGCTGACCTATGGCGATGTGTTCCGCCAGACCGAACAGGAATACAGCCGCCACAACTTCGATGCCGCGACGACCGAGATGCTGCTGCGCCATTTCGAGGATGCCGAGGCCGAATGTGCCCGCCTTCTGGCGCAGCCCGCCGAGGACCCCAAGACCGGCAAACGCATCATCATGGCCCATCCCGCCTATGACCAGTGCATCAAGGCGTCGCATCTGTTCAACCTGCTCGATGCGCGCGGCGTGATTTCCGTGACCGAACGGCAGGCCTATATCGGCCGCGTGCGGGCACTGGCCAAGGCCTGCGCCGATGCCTTCGTGCAGACCGAAGCAGGTGGGTGGGCCGCGTAAATGGGCAAGTTTCTGGCCATCCTCATCCTTGTCTGCGCGCTGATTGGCGGCGGGGCGATGTATTACCTGCAAGTCTATAGCTATTATGACGAAATCGCCGCCTCGGGCCCCGATGACGTGCAGGCGACCTTGCTGACCACCGGCCAGCCCGCGCCTTTGCCCCATTCTGATTTTCAGGCGATCGATTCCGACAGCAGCCCGATCCGCTATCGTGCCTGTTTCAGAACGGACCTCACGCAGGATGATCTGACCGCGACCTATCAGCCCTATCCCGGTGCCGTGCCGCTTCTGGCCCCCAAATGGTTCGACTGTTTCGACGCCCGCGAAATCGGGGCCGCGCTGGAAGAGGGCCGCGCCCTGGCCTTCATGGGGACCGGGAATATCCGCTACGGCATCGACCGTATCATCGCCGTCATGCCCGACGGGCGCGGTTTTGTCTGGCACCAGATCAACCGCTGCGGCGAGGTGGTCTTTGACGGCCAGCCCGCCCCCGCCGATTGCCCGCCTCCGCCGCAAGGAAACTGATCCATGCCCGATCTTCTGATTGAACTCTTCTCCGAGGAAATCCCCGCCCGGATGCAGACCCGCGCGGCCGAGGATTTGCGCAAACTGGTGACAAACGGTCTGGTCGAGGCCGGTCTGACCTATGCCGGGGCCGCCGCCTTCTCGACACCCCGCCGCCTGACGCTGGCGATCGAGGGGCTTCTGGCCAACTCGCCCACCCTGCGCGAAGAGCGCAAGGGCCCGCGCGTGGACGCGCCGGAACAGGCGATCGAGGGCTTTCTGCGCGGTGCGGGCCTGACCCGCGATCAGTTGGAGGAACGCGAGGTTGGCAAGGCCCGCGTCTTTTTCGCCGTGGTGGAAAAACCGGGCCGCCCGGCGGCCGAGATCGTGGCCGAGGTTCTGGACTCCACTATCCGCAATTTCCCATGGCCCAAGTCGATGCGCTGGGGCGCGGGCAGCTTGCGCTGGGTGCGCCCGCTGCAATCCATCCTGTGCATCCTGACGACCGAGGCGGGGGCCGAGGTTGTGCCGCTGACCCTGGACGGGATCACCGCCGGCAATACCACCGAAGGGCACCGCTTCATGGGCAAGGGGCGGTTTTCCGTCACGTCTTTCGACGATTACGCCGCGAAGCTGAAGCAGAACCGCGTGATCCTCGACCCCGCCGCGCGCGCGGATGCGATCTGGGCCGAAGCCACGAACCAGGCATTCGCCAACGGTCTTGAGGTGGTCGAGGATGCGGGCCTGCTGGCCGAAGTGGCGGGTCTGGTGGAATGGCCCGTGGTGCTGATGGGCGCGATCGACGACGCCTTCCTTGGCCTGCCGCCCGAGGTGCTGCAAACCTCGATGAAGGAGCATCAGAAGTTCTTTTCGGTCCGCAACCCCGGGACGGGCCGGATCGAGCGCTTCATCACGGTGGCCAATATCGAAACCCGCGACCACGGCGCGACCATCCTTGCCGGCAACCAGAAGGTGCTGTCCGCCCGCCTGTCCGACGCGCGTTTCTTCTGGGACAACGACCTGCGCACGGTCAAGACCAAGGGGTTGGAGGGCATGGCCGCGGGCCTGTCTGCCGTCACCTTCCACAACAAGCTGGGCAGCCAGGCCGACCGCGTCGCGCGGATCGAGGCGCTGGCGCGTGAGATTGCGCCGCTTGTGGGGGCCAAACCCGACCTCGCAGCCGAGGCGGCGCGCGTGGCCAAGGCCGACCTGCAATCCGAAATGGTGGGCGAATTCCCTGAACTTCAAGGGCTTATGGGCCGCTATTACGCCACCGCCGCAGGTCATGACGATGGCGTGCCAGAGGCCTGCGAGATGCATTACAAACCGCTCGGCCCATCCGACGCGGTGCCCACGCATCCCGTATCCGTCGCCGTAGCGCTGGCCGACAAGATCGACACGCTGACCGGTTTCTGGGCCATTGATGAAAAACCCACAGGGTCCAAAGACCCCTACGCCCTGCGCCGCGCCGCGCTGGGTGTGATCCGGTTGGTGCTGGGGAATGGTATTAAGGCCAATCTGAAAAACCGCTTCTTTAAGGAAATAACCTACCACCTAGGTTTCAACGAAAATGATCTAAAAGTTCTTGAGGAACTCCGAGACGAATTGAATCAGTTGGCCGAGGTAGCAAAAGATTTTGGCACTACGGTACAGCCACAATCGACAGCAAAATTCATTTCGGAAAACTTGAGCAAACTTGCGGAAGACCGCCGTGAGACGGCGCTGTTCTTGGTGGAGAAGTTCAACCGTATCAACACAGAGACAGTTGAAAAATCCTCTGACCTCCTCGCCTTCTTCCACGACCGCCTCAAGGTCTATCTCAAGGACCAAGGCATCCGCCACGACGTCATCGACGCCTGCTTGGCCATGCCCGGCAATGACGACCTCACGCTGCTGGTCAAACGCGCCGAGGCACTGGCCGCCTTCCTCAAGACCGATGACGGGGAAAACCTGCTGCAGGGCTTCAAACGCGCGGCCAACATCCTTAGCCAAGCGGAAGAGAAAGACGGCGTCGAATATTCCTTCGGCGCGGATATCAAATTCGCGGAAACCGACGCCGAACGCGCGCTGTTCGCGGCCCTCGACACCGCCGAAACCGCCATCGCCCCGGCCATGAAGACCGAGGATTTCGCCACTGCCATGTCCGCCATGGCCGCCCTGCGCGCGCCCATCGACGCCTTCTTCGAGACCGTGCAGGTCAATACCGACAATGCGGTCATCCGGCGCAACCGCCTCAACCTGCTGTCGCGCATCCGGACGATCTGCCTGTCGGTGGCCGACCTGACCCGTCTGGACGGCTGACTCAAACTGTCATGTTTTTCTGACACTGCCCCAACGCTGCGCTTGCGTTGGGGCGCATCGGGCGTATTCTGCATCTGAATACGAAAGGCGCCGCAGTGCAGCAAGACGACCCCGACTTGACCCTCATCACCCCCTCGGCGCCGATCAAGGCCACCACCCATGGCGGGCGGGCGAAATGCCTGCAACGTCTGGCGCGGCTCGACCTGCCGGTGCCGCTGACCGTCGCGCTCAGCTTCGGGGCGGTGCAGCGGATCGCGGCGGGCGAGATGCCGGATATGCGCGCCCTGCTGGAACCCTTTGGTGACACACCGCTTCTCTGCGTGCGCCCTTCCTCGGAAGACCCGGATTGGGGCGGTCCGGGCGCGGTGCTGAATATCGGGATGAACGACAAGGTCTATGCCGATCTCAGCGCCGAACTGGGCAAGGACGCCGCTGCGGCCGTCTATCTGCGCTTCGTGCAGGGCTATGCGATGCATGTCGCGCGGTTGGACCCTGACATGTTCGACGATGTGACACTGGACGGCCCCGACGGCCTGGCCGAGGTGCTGCGCGCCTATGAAGCCGAAACCGAAGAGGAATTTCCCCAGGACCCCGCCGTGCAACTGGCCGAGGTGCTGCGCTCCATGGCCCGCGCCTGGTCGGGCACGACCGCGCGTCTGCTGCGGCAGGCCAAGGGCGCGCCCGCCGATGCGGGACTGGGTCTGGTGGTGCAGGCCATGGCGCTGGGTCTGGGGCAGGGGGAATGCGGTTCGGGCGTCATCCAGCTTGTGAACTCCCAGACCGGCTACAAGCAGATCACCGGGCGGTATCTGTCGCAAAGTCAGGGGCGCGACGCGCTGCAACGGGGCACCAACGCCCTCTATCTGGAACGCGACAGCCGCGGCCCCTCGCTCGAGGAACTGGCCCCGCAAGCCTTCGAGGAATTAAAAGCCCATACCGCCCTGATGCGCCATCGCCTGCGCGAAGAGATGCAGGCCGAATTCACCATCGAGAATGGCCGCGTCCATATCCTTGACGGGGTGCGCGTGGCCCGCAATGCCCGCGCCGCCGTGCGCATTGCCGTGGCGCTGGCCGAAGAGGGCATCATCCCGCGCGAGGAAGCCTTGCTGCGGATCGAGCCGCGCTCGCTCAATGAACTGTTGCACCGCCAGATCGACCCGACCGCGCCGCGCGACCGTCTGGCCAAGGGGATCGCCGCCAGTCCGGGGGCGGCCAGCGGGCGTCTTGTCTTTACCGCCGCCGAGGCGCAGGCCAGCGCCGCGCGGGGCGAGCCTTGCATCCTCGTGCGCCGCGAAACCAGCCCCGAGGATATCCGCGGCATGCATGCCGCCGTCGCGGTGCTGACGGAACGCGGCGGCATGACCAGCCACGCCGCCGTGATCGGGCGCGGGCTTGGCCTGCCTTGCGTGGTGGGGGCCAGCGACATCCGCTTCAACCTGCGCAAGAATGTCCTGACCGCCCCGGATGGGCGCGAATTCCGCGCGGGCGACATCCTGACCATCGACGGCACCAATGGCGAGGTGCTGGCGGGCGAACCGGCCATGCTTGAGGCGACGCAGGACGATGCCTTCCAGACCTTGATGGAATGGGCCGATGCGGTGCGCGACATCGGCGTGCGGGCCAATGCCGACACGCCGGCCGATGCCCAGACCGCGCGCAATTTCAAGGCGCAAGGCATCGGCCTGTGCCGGACCGAGCACATGTTCTTCGAGGCCGACCGCCTCACCGTGATGCGCGAGATGATCTTTGCCGATGCCAGCAAGGATCGCCGGGCGGCGTTGGACCGTCTCCTGCCGATGCAGCGCGCCGATTTTGCCGAACTCTTCCGCATCATGCAGGGGCAGCCTGTCTGCATCCGCCTCTTCGATCCGCCCTTGCATGAATTCCTGCCCCATGACCGCGCGGGCCATCGCGAACTGGCCGAAGCGCTGGATCTGCCGCTGTCGGACGTGACCCGCCGCTGCGAGGCTTTGGCCGAATACAATCCCATGTTGGGGATGCGCGGCGTGCGTCTGGGCATCACCGTGCCCGAGATTTACGACATGCAGGCCCGCGCCATTTTCGAGGCGACGATCCTTGCCAGCAAGGACGGCGATCCCGTCGTGCCGGAAATCATGATCCCGCTAGTCTCGGCCAAGCGCGAGGTGGAACTGGTCAAGACCCGCGTCGATGCCGTGGCCGCCGCCGTGCGCAACGAATCCGGGGTGAATTTCACCTACCGTCTGGGGGTGATGGTCGAAACGCCCCGCGCCGCCCTGCGCGCGGGTGAAATCGCGCCGCATACCGCCTTTCTCAGCTTCGGGACCAATGACCTGACGCAGATGACCTATGGCCTGTCGCGCGACGATGCGGGCCGCTTCATGTCGGCCTATGTCCAGCAAGGGGTGTTCCCCGAGGACCCGTTCCACACGCTGGATCAGGACGGCGTGGGCGAACTGTTGCAGATTGCGGCAACAAGAGGGCGAAAAGCCCGCCCGAATCTGGTCCTGTCGATCTGCGGCGAACATGGCGGCAGCCCCGAATCAATCGCCTTCTGCCGGGATGCCGGATTCGACTATGTGTCCTGTTCCCCCTTCCGCGTGCCGGTCGCCAGACTGGCCGCAGCGCAATTGGCGGTGCGGGACAAGATAGGGTAGCGCCCCCGCGCCATGTCCCAATATTTTCCGGTTTTGCATAGATCTTATGCAAAAATCGCTCTTGCGCTTTTGAGCGGGGATCCGCCTGTTTGCCCCTCGAATCGCCGTCGGGTGGACGGCTTGGCCGTTTTTGGCTATAGCCGCGTCTGATTTTGCAGAATGGCCAAGGATCTGCTCCTTGAACATTTTGACAAGGAGATGACGAAAATGCGCTTTTTTGCTGCCATTGTTCTGGCCACTTCGGTGGCCTTCCCCGCTGTGGGAGAAACGCCGATCCATGACGTGCTGAGAGAAGAAAGCCGCGGGCTGAACAGCCTGCCCACAGCGCATCTGGACAGCTTTCTGCAAAAGGCCCGACCCGCCGCCGGGCAGGTCAGCTACAGCCAGGACTGGCTGGACAGCCTGCCGCGTCCCAAGCTCAGCGATGCCGAGATGCGCTGCCTCTCCGAGGCGCTCTATTTCGAAGCGCGCGGTGAATCGGTCCGTGGGCAGTTCGCCGTGGCCGAAGTGATCCTGAACCGCGTCGACAGCACGCTCTATCCCGACACCGTCTGCGGTGTGATCCATCAGGGCACCGGGCGCAAATACCAGTGCCAGTTCACCTATACCTGCGACGGTATCCCGGATGTGATCAACGAGAAGGCCGCCTTCGACGTGTCCGCCAAGGTCGCCAGCGTGATGGTCAGCGGCGCCCCGCGCGCCCTGACGGATGGGGCCACCCATTACCACACCAAGGCCGTGCGCCCCAACTGGTCGCGCAAATTCCCCCGCACCGCCACCATCGGCGTGCATCACTTCTATCGCCACCCCACGGTCCTCGCCCAGAACTGAGCGCGACCCCCGCGCGACGGTTTCGCACCCGCTTGTGCCGCGCCCGGTCTTGCGGCTGGCCATATCAGCGGTAGGGTGCGTCCACAGCGCGACAGGGGAAGTGTCATGAGCAGCGAAATCACATGGGCCTTCGGCCACCCGCTTGAACGGGCCGAAGCCACCGCCGGTCCCGAAGTCCTGGACCGCATCTCGCTGCGTGACCATATCGTCACCGTCGAAATCGGTGCCTTTCAGGCCGAACGCGGCACAACCCAGCGCATCTGCTTCAACGTCGTGGTCGAAGTCGCCCCTCAAGGCCAGCTTGACGACGATGTGGACCGCATCCTGTCCTACGACAAGGTGACCGAGGCCATCGCCCATGAACTCGCCGCCGAACGCCTGAACCTGCTGGAAACCCTCGCCCAACGCGTCGCCGACCGGATCCTCATGGAACCCCAGGCCCGCCGCGTCTTCGTCCGGATCGAAAAGCTGGACCGCGGCCCCGGCGCCCTCGGGGTCGAGATCATGCGCGCCCGCTCCACCCACAGCCCTGCCGCATCTGCCCCGGATGACCGCCCGCATCCCGAAGTCATTTACCTCTCCAACGAAGCCATCGCCGCACCCCATCTGAAGACATGGATCGACCAGTTGGAAGCGGGCCACCGCCCCACGATCCTCTGCGTGGGCGCCCCGGATCTGCCCGCCCCGCAGGCCGCGCATCCTTTGGCGCAGCGCCGTATCGACCTTCTGGCGATCGAGCAGAACGCCTGGACCTTGGCCGCCCGCGATCCGCGCTGCGTGGTCGTCAACTCCCGCACCGAACTCGACTGGTCCATGCGCCAGGGCCAGATCAGCGTCTGGGCACCCTCCAAGATCGTGCTGGACGCGGTCGATGGCCCCTCGGCCCAGCCCCGAGATGCGCTGGCGCTGGTGCTGTGGTTCGCCCGCCACATGCAAGCCGCCGATATCGTGGTGATTGGCGAAACCCCGCCAGCCGCCGCCGATCTGCCGATCCGCGCCGTGCCGGTAGAGCAGACCACCCTCTGACAGGCTTGCCAAGCGCGCCCCGATCGCCCATGCAACCGTCATGACGATCTATCACCGCCCCATTCCCCTGACCGGACCGGAACGCCCAAAGGCGGCGCTGCCGCTGGCCGGTGGCCCGCTGATCTTTGACCGGATCGAGGTGCTGTCGCGCGATGCGCCCCCAAGGATCGTCTCCGCCGATCAGGCCCCCGCCGATGTGCTGGCCCGCCTGACCGCCCCGCGCGCCGCCATCGCGGGGCTGGACATGGCCCGCCCCACCATCATGGGCATCCTGAACGTCACGCCGGACAGCTTCACCGATGGTGGCCAGCACAACGCGCCCGCCGCCGCGCTGATCCATGCCCGGACGATGCAGGGGCAGGGGGCCGACATCATCGACGTGGGCGGCGAATCCACCCGCCCTGGCGCAACCGAAGTCCCCGCCGGGGATGAGATCGCCCGCACGGCCCCCGTCATCGCCACCCTGCGCGCGGCGGGGCTGTCGCTTCCCATCTCCATCGACACGCGCAAAACGGCGGTCGCCCGCGCCGCCATCGAGGCCGGGGCCACCCTCGTCAACGACGTGTCCGGCTTCACCTTCGACGACGCCCTCGCCCCCTATTGCGCCACGGAAAACCTGCCCGTCTGCGTGATGCACGCGCAGGGCGATCCGCAGACGATGCAGCAAAACCCGCGCTATGATGATGTGCTGCTGGATGTCTATGACTTCCTCGCGGCGCGCATCGCGGCCCTCGAATCCGCAGGTATCCCGCGCGCCCGCATCATCGTCGATCCCGGCATCGGTTTCGGCAAGACGCAGGCCCATAACCTTGCCCTGCTGGCCCGGATCAGCCTCTTCCATGCGCTGGGATGCCCCATCCTTCTGGGGGCCTCGCGCAAGAAATTCATTGCCACACTGGGCCAAGCCCCCGACATTGACGCGCGTGTGCATGGCTCTGTCGCCGTGGCCCTTGCGGCGGCGGCGCAGGGCGTGCAGATCTTGCGCGTGCATGACGTTTTCGCCACGCGCTCGGCCCTGACGCTGTGGCAGGCAGCGACAAAAGGAATTTTTGATGACGCGTAAGCTGTTTGGAACCGATGGGGTGCGCGGCACCGCCAATATCCACCCGATGACCGCCGAAATGGCGCTGCGGATCGGCGCCGCCGTGGGCCGCTATTTCCGCCGCGAAGGCGGCAGCACCGTCCACCGGGTCGTGATCGGCAAGGATACGCGCCTCTCGGGCTATATGTTCGAAAACGCGCTGACGGCGGGCCTCACCTCGACGGGGATGAACGTGCTGCTGCTGGGCCCGGTGCCCACGCCCGCCGTGGGTCTGCTCACCACCTCGATGCGCGCGGATCTGGGCGTGATGATCTCGGCCAGCCACAACCCCGCCTCGGATAACGGGATCAAGTTCTTCGGCCCCGACGGTTTCAAACTGTCGGACGAGGCCGAGGCCGAGATCGAACGCCTGATCGAGACGGGCGTGGAACCGGCCAAGGCCAATAACATCGGCCGTGCCAAGCGGATCGACGATGGCCGCTTCCGCTATGTCGAGCGGGTGAAGTCCACATTCCCGGCGGGCCTGCGCCTGGACGGGATCAAGATCGTGGTCGATTGCGCCAATGGGGCCGCCTATCGCGCCGCCCCCGAAGTGCTGTGGGAGCTTGGGGCCGATGTCATCCCCGTGGGGGTCAACCCCGACGGGCGCAACATCAACCTCGATTGCGGCTCGACCCATCCGCGCTTGGCGGCGAAAACCGTGGTGGCGCATGGGGCTGATCTGGGCATCTGTCTGGACGGCGATGCCGACCGCGTCATCCTGATCGACGAACAGGGGCAGGTGGCCGATGGCGATCAGATCATGGCGCTTCTGGCCGCCCGCTGGGCGGATGAGGGGCGGCTCAAGGGCGGCGCGCTGGTCGCCACCGTCATGTCCAATCTGGGGCTGGAGCGGTTTCTGGCCGCGCGCGGCGTCGGGCTGGAGCGGACCAATGTCGGCGACCGCTATGTGGTCGAACGGATGCGCACGGGCGGCTTCAATCTGGGCGGCGAACAATCGGGCCATATCGTGATGACCGATTACGCCACCACCGGCGACGGTCTGATGGCCGGGCTGCAATTTCTGGCCGAGATGGTGCGGACGGGGCAGCCCGCCTCTGCCCTGACGCGCAGTTTCGCCCCCGTGCCGCAACTGCTCAAGAATGTGCGTTATACCGACGGTCAGTTGCCGCTCGATACCGCCTCGGTGCAGCAGGTCATCGCCGCCGCCGAGATCGCCCTGACCGGCAAGGGGCGGCTTCTGATCCGCAAATCCGGGACCGAACCGCTGATCCGCGTCATGGCGGAATGCGAGGATGAGGGGCTCTTGCTGACATTGGTGGACGGTATCGTGGATGCGGTCAGGGACGCGGTCTGATCGTTAAGATTTGGTGAATGACGGCGGGTAAGCTGTTGATAATGCTGGGGTGGAAAAATGTCCCATCAAGGGACAGCCCCCGTCACCCCCGCCCGAACAGCCGCATCAAAGCGCCCCACTGGCTCAGCGCCAGCCCGGTCAGGATCAAGGCCAGCGCCACGAAGAACCGCCACGGCAGGGCTTCCGACAGGACCAGCGCCCCGAAGGTCATGGACCACAGCGGCACCTGATAATTGACCAGCGTCATGAAAACCGGCCCAGCCGACCGGATCACCTGCACCCGCAGCAGCGCCGCCAGAGCCGTAGGCATCAGGCCAAGGAACAGGATCGCCAGCCCCGTGGTCTGCCCCGCCCAGCCCGGCACCCCCTCGATCGCCAGCATCAACGGGATCAGCACCACCGACCCCACCACCAGCGTCAGCGTGGACAGGGCCATCGGATCAATCGGCGGACACCGCCGCGTCAGGATCGCCGCCACCGCATAGGACATTGCCGCCCCCACACAGGCCAGTTGCCCCCAGGCGGCCATGTCTCCGGTCGCGCTGAAAACACCGGGCCCGATCAACACCGCCGCCCCGATGAACCCCACGATCACCCCCGCAGCCCGGCGCAGGGTCAGGGGTTCGTCCGCAAAGACATGCGCCAGCGGCAGCACGAACAAAGGCAGCGCCGCCATCGAGATCCCCGCAAAGGCCGAAGGCACATATTGCTGCCCCCAACTCAGCAGAAAGAACGGCAGCGCAGTGGACAGCAAGCCGATGGCTGCAAGATAGGGCCAAAGCCCCCGATCCCCCAAAGGAAACCGCCGCCCCATCACCCGCATCAGCAGCACCAGCGCCACAGCCCCCAAGGTGGTGCGGGCACAGGCCACGGTCAGCGGACCGTAATCCCGCAGGGCAACGGACACGACCATGAAGGTGCCGCCCCAGACAAGGCCCAGAAGCCCGATCGAGGCCCAGTTCGCGGGGGTGGGATGTTGTGCCATGCGGGGCAATAATCACGCGCTGCGCAGGATGTCCACCGCGCCCAGACAAAAGGGGCGCCCCTTGCGGAAGCGCCCCCTCTGACCGTTCTGTGACGGGATCAGTTCTTGGACTTGTCGACCATCTTGCCAGCCGAGATCCAGGGCATCATGGCGCGCAGCTGCTCGCCGACCTTCTCGATCTGGTGCTCGTCGTTCAGGCGACGCGTGCCCTTGAAGAAGGGCTGGCCCACCGCGTTTTCCTGCATGAAGTCGCGCACGAACTTGCCGGTCTGGATGTCGCGCAGCACGGCTTTCATGCGGGCTTTGGTCTCGTCATAGGGCAGGATGCGCGGGCCGCTGACATACTCGCCATATTCCGCGGTGTTCGAGATCGAGTAGTTCATGTTGGCGATGCCGCCTTCATAGATCAGGTCCACGATCAGCTTGACCTCGTGCAGACACTCGAAATAGGCCATTTCGGGCGCGTAGCCTGCTTCCACCAGCGTCTCGAAGCCCATGCGGATCAGCTCGACCAGACCGCCGCACAGAACCGCCTGCTCACCGAACAGGTCGGTCTCGCATTCTTCACGGAAGTTGGTCTCGATGATGCCCGAACGCCCGCCACCAATGGCCGAGCAATAGGACAGACCGATTTCCAGCGCCTTGCCCGACGCGTCATTGTGAACCGCCACAAGGCAGGGCACGCCGCCGCCCTTGGTGTATTCGCCGCGCACGGTGTGGCCGGGGCCTTTGGGCGCCATCATGATGACGTCCACGCCCTCTTTCGGCTCGATCAGACCGAAGTGGATGTTCAGGCCGTGGGCAAAGGCAATGGCCGCGCCTTCGCGGATATTGTCATGCACGTATTTCTTGTAGGTCGCGGCCTGCAGTTCATCGGGCATGGTGAACATGATCAGGTCGGCCCAGGCGGCGGCTTCGGCGATGCCCATGACCTTGAGGCCTTCGGCTTCGGCCTTCTTGGCCGAGGGCGAGCCTTCGCGCAGGGCGACGACAAGGTTCTTGGCACCCGAATCGCGCAGGTTCAGCGCATGCGCATGGCCCTGCGAGCCGTAGCCGAGGATGGCCACTTTCTTGTCCTTGATGAGGTTGATGTCGCAGTCACGATCATAATAGACGCGCATGGGGTGATCCTTTCCTATTGATCTGTCGAGTCTTGCTCTGGTCGTGACCATAACGATCCTTTGCTCATTGTGTTTTCGTTTTTATTGAGTATTTGGAAGAACGGTGAAATATCATTCGCCGATTTCCATTTGGTGCATAAATCATGCTTGACGACACGGACCGCCGCATCCTGCGCCATTTTCAGGCCGATCCCGAACTGGGCACAGCGGAACTGGCCGAGCGGGCCGGGGTCACGCAGGCGACCTGCTGGCGGCGGCTGGAACGCCTGACGGCGCGGGGTATCCTGAAAGGACAACAGGCGGTGATCGACTGGCAGGCGCTTGGCTATGCGGTGGAGGTGTCGTTGCGCATCACGCTGGACAAGACGGTGACGCGGGCCTTCGATGATTTTCTGGAAGCCGCGCGAGAGATTCCCGAAGTGCTGGAGATCCAGAGCTTTCTGGGCCGCGTCGATCTGCGTCTGTCGGTGATTGCCCGGGACATGGGGCATTATCAGCAGCTTTACCGCACGCGCATCCTGACCCTGCCGCATATCGCGGATATCGAAGCCTTGATGCATGTGGCGCGGATCAAATCGGATGAGGTTCTGCCGGTATGATAAGCTTGAGCGATCTGGATGACACGGACCGCGCCATTCTGCGGGCCTTGGCGGCGGATGCGACCCTGAGCGCGGGCGCGCTGGGGCGGCGGCTGGGCCTGTCGCAGCCTGCGGCTTGGCGGCGGGTAAAGCGGTTGCAGGAGGCGGGCGCGATCAAGGGCCGCCGTCTGGTGCTGGATCACGAAAAGCTGGGTTTTGGCGTGACCGTGTTTCTGGGCGTGAAACTGGCCACCAAGGGCCGGGTCAGCCTTGAGGATTTCGAGCGCGCGGTGTCCGCCATCCCCGAGGTGCAGACGGTCGAGCATATCCTTGGGCTGTACGACTATCGCCTGCGGGTCGTGGCGCGCGATATTTCCGACTTTGAACGCGTGCTGCGGCGCCGGATCATGACGCTGCCCGGCGTGGGCGATGTGGAGGCGAATGTCCTGTTGTCCGAGGAGCGGCGACCGGGACCATTGTAAACGGGCTTTGCCTTTGGCGCCGCGTCGCGCTACCCCTTGGGAAACGCCGAGGAGGAGAGACCCATGAGCGCACTTCTGGACACTGTGGACCCGGACGGATTGCTGGAATTCTCGGTCGTGTTCACCGACCGGTCGCTGAACCACATGAGCGCCAGTTTCCAGCAGGTGATGCGTGATATCTCGGCGATGCTGAAAGAGGTCTACAACGCCGATGGCGTGGCCTTGGTCCCCGGTGGCGGCACCTACGCGATGGAGGCGGTGGCGCGGCAGTTCGGCCATGATGCCCATGCCTTGGTGGTCAGGAACGGCTGGTTCTCCTACCGCTGGAGCCAGATCTTCGAGGCGGGCGGGTTCACGGCGAAAACCACCGTCTTCAAGGCGCGCCAGACCGGGAACGGGGTGACGGCGCCTTTCGCGCCCGCCCCGATTGACGAGGTTGTGGCGGCCATTCGGGAGGCGAAACCCGATGTGGTCTTTGCGCCGCATGTGGAAACCTCGGCCGGATTGATCCTTCCTGATGACTATATCACCGCGCTGGCAGCGGCGGCACATGAGGTGGGCGCGCTGATGGTGCTGGATTGCATCGCTTCTGGCTGTGCCTGGGTGGATATGAAGGCCACGGGCGTGGATGTGCTGATCTCGGCCCCGCAGAAGGGCTGGTCCGCTTCGCCCTCGGCTGGCCTCGTGATGCTGTCGCAGCGTGCGATGGATCGGCTAGAGCATACGCAATCCGACAGTTTCGCGGTGGATCTGAAGAAATGGTTCAGCATCATGCAGACCTATGAGGGGGGCGGGCATGCCTATCATGCCACCATGCCCACCGATGCGCTGCGCGCCTTCCGCGACACGATGCTGGAGACGCGGGATTACGGGTTTGAAAAATTGCGGCAGGCGCAGTGGGCGCTGGGGAATGGCGTGCGCAAGATGCTGGCCGATAAGGGCGTGGTGTCGGTCGCCGCCGATGGTTTCGGCGCGCCGGGGGTCGTTGTCAGTTATACGGACGATCCCGAGATCCAGAACGGCAAGAAATTCGCCGCTTTGGGCATGCAGATCGCGGCAGGCGTGCCCCTGCAATGCGACGAGCCTGCGGGGTTTCGCACCTTCCGGCTGGGATTGTTCGGGCTGGACAAGCTCTACGATGTGCCCGCCACGCTGGCACGGTTGAAAACGGTCATCGACAAGGTGCTCTGATTTCATCTTGCTGAAAATATCCCCGCCGGAGGCATCCGACGGGGCAGCATGTGCCAGCCTCAGCCTTTCGCGCCCAGACCCATCTGCATCATCGTGCGGCGGACGGGGGCGAGTGAATAGATCGCGTTCAGCCCTGTTGCGCGCAGGTCGCGCAGGGGTTGGGCGTCCATCATCGAGGCGCGGTTGAGCAGGTCGATTCCCGCCACGCGGGCGCGCACCTCGGTGTGGCGGCGCTTGTGGAAGGTTTCCAGCATGGCGGCATCGCCCAGACGGTCAGGTGCGGCCTCGGCCAGTTCCAGAAGCACGCGCAGATCACCAAGGCTCATGTTCAATCCCTGCGCGCCGATGGGGGGCACGACATGGGCGGCCTCGGCCACCAGCGCGACACGTTCGGCGCACATGCGTTCAGCGACCTGACTGATGATCGGCCAGACCGTGCGGCGCGAGGCCAGCGTCAGCGGGCCGAAGAGCAGACAGGAACGGGTGTTCATTTCCGCCTCGAATTCCGCTTGGGGCAGGGCGGCCAGCCGCATCACCTCGGCCCCCTGTTCCATCCAGACCACGGCGGATGAAGGCTGGCCCTGATGATCGGGCAGCGGCACCAGCGTGAACGGGCCGCCGGAGCGGTGGATTTCCGTCGAGATATTGTTGTGCGGCGCGTCATGCGTGACGGCGAAGGCCAGCGCCTTTTGCCCATAGCGGGTGGTCTTGACCGGCACGCCCACAGCCTCGCGCACAGGAGAATTGCGGCCATCGGCGGCGATGACCAGACGCACACGGGCGGTGGTGCCGTCGGTCAGGCCCACACGCGCCTCGGTCAGGCGGGTGAAGACGGTGCTGACGCCGGTGCCGGGGCGGAAGGTGACGGTGGGCAGTTCGGCCAGACGCGCGATCATTTCGCGACGCAAGAGCCAGTTGGGCAGGTTCCAGCCGAAGGGCCGGTCCGAGATATCGGCAGCGTTGAAATCCTTTGTCAGGCGGGGTTCCGGGGCGGGCCCGCCCGCATCGACGATCCGCATGACCTGAAGGTCGGCGGCGTAAGGGGCGAGGCGGTCCCACAGGCCCGCGCGATCCAGCAGGGCCTGGGCCGGTTGCAGGAAAGCGGTGGTGCGCAGATCGGCGCCTTCAGCCTCTCGGTCAGTCACGGGCGGGGCGGGATCGACGCAAAGCACGGTGAACCCCGCGCTGCCGAACACGGCTGCTGCCGTCAACCCTGCGACACCGCCGCCAGAGACAAGGATATCGAAATCGAATGGCCGCATGATCGGTCCTCCTGCTGGCCCACTACTTAGAGCGCGGGATGGCAAAGGTCCAAGCGGCATTCCGTCATCCGCGCGTGATGATGATCAGCAGGGTCCAGATCACCGGGACAGCGATCAGGGCGGGGATGTAAAGGCCGGGGATGCCGAATGCGGCGACCGACAGACCCCAGAGGATGATCCCGACAAGCGTGATCAGCAGGATCATCCTGTCGGGCGACGTTTCGGCCTGCGCCGTGTGAGGGGCGGCGGGCAGGTCAAGCTGCGTGTCGGCCACAAGGCTGGTGTCGATCTTGCTCATCGGGGGGTCCTTTCCGGGATGCATGGCAGGGTCCGCTGGCGGACCTGCCTTCCAGATAGGCATCTGGCGCTGTCATGAAAGGCGCGGATTGCCGCAGCGCGGCGAGGTGCCGCAGCAGGGCAGGTGTCAGAGCAATCTGGCCAGAAACCCGGTCAGGTCGTTGGTATGGTGATGGATATGCGCGGCCTCATGCGGATCGGGGGCGACGTGGACCGTCCGCATCCCCATCGCATGCGGTGCGGCAAGGTTGCGGGGGTCGTCCTCGAACATGGCGGCGCGGGAAGTATCCAGCCCGTCTGCGGTGAAGATGGCCGTGAAGGCGGCGGCCTCGGGTTTGGGCAGGAAGCCCGCATGTTCCACGCCATAGACCGCATCGAACAGACCCGAGAGCCCCCGCGCCGCGATGACCCGTTCGGCATAGGGGGCGCAGCCGTTGGTATAGACGATCTTGCGCCCCGGCAGGCTGCGGATATGGGCGGCTAGGTCGTGGTCCACCTGAATGTGATCCAGCGAGATGTCATGGACATGGGTCAGGTAGGGGGCCGGATCCACGTCATGCTCGCGCATCAGACCGGCAAGGGTGGTGCCGTATGTGTGCCAGTAATGGCGGCGCAGGTGGTTGGCGCGGGCATGATCCACCCCCAGCGCATCCATCACGAATTGCGTCATCCGCACCTCGATCTGGTCGAACAGACGCGCCTCGGGCGGATAGAGCGTATTGTCCAGATCGAAGACCCAACCGGTCACATGAGAGAAATGCTGCTTTGCCATGGCGCGACGCTATCGCGCAGGCGGGGGCTCTGCAACAGTTGCGCCTTGCCTGACGGGGCGCGGCGGCGATAGTCTGGCGCGATGAACAAGGAGACGGCACGGATGAAGGACCTCAAACCGGTGCAGAAAGACGCTTACACCCTTATTCTTGAAGCGATCGACACCGGCATCTACCGCCCCGGCGACCGTCTGGTGGAAAGCGAGCTGGCCGAGCGGTTCGGTGTCTCGCGCACCCCGATTCGCGAGGCTTTGCAACGGCTTGAGACACAATCCCTGCTGACGCGCGACGGGCGCAGCCTGATCGTGGCCTCATTGGACCACAACCAGTTGAGCGAGCTTTACGTGGTGCGCGCCGAGTTGGAGGGGCTGGCGGCGCGTCTGGCGGCGCGTCATGCCACCGCCGAGGAGGCGCGGGTGCTGCGCGACATGGTCGAGGCGGATCAGGCGCTATTGGGCAATCCCAAGGGGCTGGCGCGGGCAAACCGGCGGTTTCACAAGCAGATCCATCTGGCCTCGCATAACCGGTATCTGGTGCAGCAGCTTGATCTTGTGCATCGGTCGATGGCGCTGATGGCGACCACGTCGCTGGCCGCGGAAGGGCGTGGCGAGGTGGCCTTGGCCGAACATGCGGCGATTGTCACCGCGATCGAGAACCGGGACGAGATGGGGGCATATCAGGCGCTGAAGGACCATATCTCCAAGGCCTTCGTGACCCGGCTCAAACTGGACAGCGGCACACTCAGAAGCGTGGAGTGATCAGCCGCCGGACCAGTCCGGGCGGGCGTGGATGCAAGGAATGGCCGTGGGTTGTCTTGTCCCAGTAGAAGGGGGCGAAGATCAGCTCGAACAGGGCCTTGTAGGCGGCCAGAACGCCGAGCGGAAAATAGAATTGCAGTGTCGGCACCCAGAACAGCAGATGCCGATGCGCAGGACCCGACACGGCCAGCAGGCCGGTCGCGACAGTCAGTACCTCGACCGTCAGGAACAGCTTGGCGATTGCGGTGAGCATCGGCGGCGAAAGCATCCCGTCCAGCGGATGGGGCAGACCAAACAGCACCAGCCAGAACGACCAAAGCACCGGCGCCAGCAGGAACTGCGAGAGCGCCGTGATGAAATGGGTCTGATAGCCGACGAAACGCCACAACCCCAGTTGCCGCAGCAGCAGGCGCGGGCTGCGCATATGCACCAGATAGGTGACCATATACCCCTTGAGCCAGCGTGAGCGTTGCCGGACCCATGGCAACGGGTGGCAGTTCGCCTCTTCCGCCGTGGTGGTGGCGAGCATTTCGGTCCGATAGCCGTGGCGGGCGAGGCGGAAACCCAGATCGGCATCCTCGGTCACGTTATGGGCGTCCCAGCCGCCGAGGGTTTCAAGGGCCGCGCGGCGGAAGAACAGCGTCGTGCCGCCCAGCGGGATGGCAAAGCCCAGCCGTGCCATGCCGGGCATCATCACGCGGAACCAGCTGGCGTATTCAATCGTGAAGCAGCGCGCCAGCCAGTTCTGGCGTGGGTTGTAATAGTCCAGCACCCCTTGGAGGCAGACCAGATCGGAAGGCGCATCGGCAAAACGGGCCGCAACCCGGTCGATCTGATCGGGATCTGGCGCATCTTCGGCGTCGAAGATGCCCACGATGTCCCCACGGCAGAAATCCAGCGCATAGTTCATCGCGCGCGGCTTTGTGCGCGGTCGGCCATCGGGCACCGGAATCACCCTGATCCATGGGGGGAGCGCGATACCGGACAGCGCGTCGCGCGTGACCGTGTCGTTCTCCTCAAGGATCAGAAGCACGTCCAGCAGGGCCTTTGGATAGGTCAGCTTTTCAAGCCGCTTGATCAGGATGTCCGCCACTTCGGGTTCGCGGTAGAGCGGCACGAGGATGGACACCACAGGGCGCTGCAGAGGAAGAGTGAGAGGGGGGTGCGCTGCGGGCGGTGACTGCACCTCGCGCCGGGTAAGAAAGGCCGCGACCGCAGCGGTCTTGTGCAGTGCTGCCACCAGCAGGGTCATCCCGGCCCAAAGGACGAGCAGGCTGAAAATGGCAAGCGGGTAGAGGAGCACCAGACCCAGCACCGTCAGCAGCGCGGCAGTCAGGAGCGCGATGCGGCGCCGTGTCGGACCGGCCCAGGTGCGGCAGCTTTCGGACAGGGGCACGCGGGTCAAGGCAGCGGCGGCCATCTCTTCGCGCCACTGACGCGCGACGGCCGCGTCCAGATCGGTCGGGTCGGCCAGAATGGGACGGGCCAGATGCAGGGGCGCGGGCAGGTCTGCTACGGTCGCAGCAAAGGTTTCGGGGCGGGTGGTGGCCATGAGGATGGTGCCATCCGCCCGTTTGCGCCAAGGCAGCACGCCCAATCCAAGACAGGTTGCAGGTTCCAGCATCGTGGCCAGTTCAGGATCGGGCGGTTCGGCCATAAGGTTCACGCGGCGCAGCGCGAAACAATCGGCGCGGGCCTGAAGAAGGGTTTCGGCGGTCAGCCATCCTTCGTTCAGGGCGATATCGGCGATACTGGCCCGGTCATGACGCATCTGACGACGCGCCGAGAGCATCTGTCCGATGCTGATCAGCTTCCGGTCAACCAGATAGCGGGCCAGATCCGGCGTGGCCCGGTCGCGAGGGGGAACGGCAACGGGCGCCGCGCGATGAGGCGCCCGCGGCAGGTCGTTGCGGAGCGCGACGGCGGTTGACGGGGTCGCCCCGCCGCTGGTCCAGAACAACATCTGCCATCCCCATGTCCATCATCACGCGGACAGGATCTTCCGCGCCCAAGGGCACCAGAATGGCAAGCATTGGTTAATGCAGATTTAACAGCCGGTTACCCGGCAACCTTTTCCGCGCGTTCGGCCATATGGGCGGCGAAGCGCTCGAACAGGTAGAAGCTGTCCTGCGGGCCGGGGCTGGCTTCGGGGTGGTATTGCACCGAGAACACCGGACGATCGGCAAGGCGGATGCCGCAGTTCGAGCCATCGAACAGCGAGACATGGGTTTCCAGCACGCCTTTGGGCAGGGTCTGGCTGTCCACCGCGAACCCGTGGTTCATCGAGGTGATCTCGACCTTGCCGGTCTCGAGGTCCTTGACGGGATGGTTCGCGCCGTGATGACCGTGGTTCATCTTGATCGTCTCGGCCCCCAGGGCGAGGGCCAGCATCTGATGACCAAGGCAGATCCCGAAAACGGGGATGTCCTGTTTCAAGACACCCTGAATCATCGGCACGGCATAGGCGCCAGTGGCCGCGGGGTCGCCGGGGCCGTTGGACAGGAACACACCATCGGGGCTATGGGCCAGCACCTCATCCGCTGTGGCGGTCGCGGGCAGGACGGTCACGTCACAGCCAACCGAAGCAAGGCAGCGCAGTATATTGCGCTTGGCGCCGTAATCGACCGCCACGACCTTGAACCTGGCGTTTTCCTGGCGGGCATAGCCCTGGGGCCATGCCCAACGCATCTCATCCCAGCGATAGGATTGCGCACAGGTCACGTCCTTGGCCAGATCCAGCCCCTTGAGGCCGGGGAAGGCGCGGGCGCGGGCGACGAGCGCCTCGATATCGAACACGCCATCGGGGTTATGGGCCAGCGCCACATGCGGCGCCCCCTGCTGGCGGATCGCGCGCGTCAGGCGGCGGGTGTCGATGCCACCGATCGCGATGCGGCCACGCTTTTCCAGCCATGTGGTCAGATGTTCGGCGGCGCGCCAGTTGCTGGGCTCGGTCGGGTCCCATTTCACGACCATGCCGGCGGCGACGGGATCGGCGGTTTCGTCGTCTTCGGGGTTCACGCCGACATTGCCGATATGCGGGAAGGTGAAGGTCACGACCTGCCCGGCATAGGACGGGTCGGTCATGATCTCCTGATAGCCGGTCATGGCTGTGTTGAAGCACAGTTCGGCCTGCGTCTCGCCCGTGGCACCGAAGCCGCGACCGTAGAACAGCGTCCCATCGGCAAGCACGAGGCAGGCTGTGGGGCGGGGGGCGGTGGACTGGGGCATGGGCGTCTCCGGTTCGGAAGGGGCAGCGGCGGGCCTTGGCAGGCGGGGTGCGACCAGTGGGCCGGCCCCGTCGGGGCTCTGCCGTGATCGCCCGCGCAGCGCAGGCGCAAACTGGCGGAGGTTTACGGGTCAGGCGCGGCAGGGTCAAGTGATCCTGTGCCGCAAAGTCACGCGCGCCGCGTCAATGGGACAAGGTTGTCCCTATGGGTAGGGCGGTTGCCCCCGGCTGTGGGACATACTATGTGTCACGTTTGTTACAACGCCGAGGAATGGGCAGAATGGATATGCGCGAACGGGTCAATACGGCCCTCAAACAGGCCATGAAGGACAAGGCGGCAGACCGTCTGTCCACGCTTCGTCTGATCAACGCCGCTATCAAGGACCGGGATATCGCGGCGCGCGGCGATGGTGACTCGGAAGGCGTGGGGGATGCCGAGGTTCTGGCGATCCTTGGCAAGATGTCCAAGCAACGGATGGAGAGCGTGCGCGCCTATGAAGAGGGTGGGCGTGTCGATCTGGCCGAGCGCGAGCGGGCCGAGATCGCGGTGATCGAGGAATTCTTGCCGCGTCAGTTGAGCGCGGCCGAGATCGACGCTGCGGTGAGCGAGGCGATTTCCACAACCGGTGCCACCACGATTCGCGACATGGGCAAGGTGATGGGCGAGTTGAAGGCCAAATATACGGGCCAGATGGATTTCGGCGCCGTCGGGCCGATGATCAAGACCCGCCTGAGCTGAGGCGATCCGCGACCCGGCCTGATCTCAGGCCGGGGATCCGGTCTTGCTGAGGCGCAGCGCCTCGGACAATTCGTTGAACAGGTCCTTACGCTCGTCTTCCGACAGGAAGGCGCCGATTTCGACTGTCCGGCCATTGCCGGTCAGGGTCACGTAGAAGGGCACGGGCCCACCTTGCGGGTGCAGTTCGGCCCGCGCCCAGAAACTGTTGCAATCCCATTCCTGCCGGTCGCCCTTGGGGTTCGTCCGGGTCAGGTGGATATGGCCGGGATCGAGGGTCAGTTCTTCGAGGATATTGCCGTCCCGATAGCTGCGCTCCAGCCCCCACCAGACCGCCGCGACCGCGGCCATCAGGAAGGGCAACAGTCCCCACAGGACGACCGTTCCCAGCAAAGGGTAGAGCGGGATGGTGATCAGCGTGAAGGTGGCCAGGACAAAAGCCGCCATCCCGCGCCGGGGCAGGGAGCGGTGCGGCCAGAGGCGCAGGCTGCGGGCATGGTCGGCGGTATCGGTCCAGGTATAGGGCATATGTCCGGGGGGCTTGTATGGTGGGTGACGCAAAAGTAACCCGTCCGGCGGATCAGTAAACCCCGAAGCTGCGGTGCGATGTGTCGCAGGGGCGGGCGCGCTTTCTGCCCGCGATACATCCCATGCAAAAGGGCCCCCGCAGGGGCCCTTTCTTGTCTCAGTGCCGTGCCTTAGTGGGCGTGGCTCTTGTCCCAGTCTTCCCGCTTGGGCAGCTGCTCGAAAGTATGCTCGGGCGGCGGGCAGGGCAGGGTCCATTCCAGCGTATCGGCATATTCGTTCCAGTAGTTGTTCTGGGTGACGCGGGCGCCCCGGAACAGCGAGTAGAACATGATGCCGAAGAAGAAGATGAACGAGGCGAAGGAGATGAAGGCCCCGATCGACGACCAGTAGTTCCAGAGGGCAAACGCCTCGGGGTAGTCGATGTAGCGGCGGGGCATCCCCTGACGGCCCAGGAAGTGCTGCGGGAAGAAGGTCAGGTTGGACCCCAGGAACATCATCCAGAAGTGCAGCTTGCCGGCCCATTCGGGATAGTGGCGGCCCGTCATCTTGCCGAAGTAGAAGTAGATCCCGGCAAAGATGGCAAACACCGCCCCCAGCGACATCACATAGTGGAAGTGAGCCACCACATAGTAGGTGTCATGATAGGCACGGTCGATGGCCGCCTGGCTGAGCACGATGCCGGTCACGCCACCGACGGTGAACAGGAACAGGAAACCGAAGGCCCAGAGCATCGGGGTCTCGAACGTGACCGAGCCGCCCCACATGGTGGCGATCCAGCTGAACACCTTCACACCAGTCGGCACCGCGATGACCATGGTGGCCATCATGAAGTAGGACTGCTGCGTCAGCGACATGCCCACGGTGTACATGTGGTGGGCCCAGACGACGAAGCCCAGCGCGCCGATCGCGATGATCGCCCAGACCATCGGCAGGTAGCCGAAGACAGGCTTGCGCGAGAAGGTGGCGATCACGTGGCTGATAATGCCGAAGCCGGGCAGGATGATGATGTAGACCTCGGGGTGGCCGAAGAACCACAGGATGTGCTGATACAGAACCGGGTCGCCGCCACCTGCGGGATCGAAGAAGGTGGTGCCGAAGTTGCGGTCGGTCAGCAGCATCGTGATGGCACCAGCCAGAACCGGCAGCGACAGCAGGATCAGCCACGAGGTGACGAAGATCGACCATGCGAAGAGCGGCACCTTGAACAGGGTCATGCCGGGGGCACGCATGTTCAGGAAGGTGGTGATCATGTTGATCGCGCCAAGGATCGACGAGGCACCCGAGACGTGGACCGCGAAGATCGCGAGATCGAGCGAGAACCCACCCTCATTGGTCGAAAGCGGCGGATAGAGCACCCAGCCCACACCCGAACCCAGCTGGTCATTGCCGCCCGGTGCCAGCAGCGAGGCAACACCCAGCGCGGTGCCTGCAACATACATCCAGTAGGACAGGTTGTTCATGCGCGGGAAGGCCATGTCCGGCGCGCCGATCTGCAGCGGCATGAAGTAGTTGCCGAAACCGCCGAACAGGGCCGGGATCACGACGAAGAACATCATCAGAACGCCGTGATAGGTGATCATCACGTTCCAGAGGTGACCGTTCGGGGTGCATTCAGCGGCGGAATCCGCAATGAACCGTGCGCCTTCAAGGCACATGTACTGGACACCCGGCTCCATCAGCTCCATCCGCATGTAGATGGTGAAGGTGACGGAAATCAGACCGACCACCGCAGAGGTGATCAGGTAGAGGATGCCGATATCCTTGTGGTTCGTGGACATGAACCAACGGGTGAAGAACCCGCGCTGGTCCTCGTGTCCGTGGCTGTGAATGGCTGCGTCGGCCATGCGGTTGCCTCCTGTAGGTGGGTATTCAGCGCGGAAAAGACTCCCCCGCGCGCATTTCCCGACCTGTTTAGAATGGCCGGGGCGCAACGGCAATCCGCGAAATTGATCTGAATCAATGTATATTGTCGCACCTTGAAATGTGTCAGGTGGGGCGGACAATCCTGTTAATGCCTTGGCAAATAACGAAAAAACCCGGCGCAAAGCCGGGTTTTCCATCCTCTGTCATGCCGTGGCCGCCGCGGATGGGGCAGCCCCGGATGTGACCCGTGGTCAGTTGGTCGCAGGCGCGACAGAGGCCAGATAGGCCGCCACGTCCTCGGCACCCTTGGCCAGCTTGAAGCTCATGGACGAGCGCGCCTTGGGATCATCGTTGTATTCCACGAGGAAAGCCTTGGGGTCCTGCACATAGCTGGCAAGGTTTTCTTCGTCCCAGACCAGACCGGCTTCCCCGGCAGCGGCAAGGCTTTCACCATAGCGGAAGCCTTCCTGCGCACCGGCCGCACGACCGATCACACCATAGAGGTTCGGGCCGGTCTTGCCGCCCTTGACGATGTCGGTGCCGTCTTCTGCCTGAATCATGTGGCAGGCCTTGCATTTGTTGAACTCACGTTCGCCCTTGGCGGCATCGCCTGCGGCGAAGGCGGGGACGGACAGGGCCAGCATGGCGGCAGAAGCGGTAATCAGGAATTTCATAGTCAGACCTCTTGGGTTTGTTGGGTAGCAAGGCATTTCCTGCCCCTAGTGATACTCTTACAGTTAGCCCGTGCAACAGTCATTTCAACTTTGCGCGTGGTCTGCGACTATTCGCCGAAGGTGCTGGCGAAGCTAAGCTTGAGGGCCGCGTCCAGATCGGCAAGACGCGTGTCCAGCCCCAGATCGCGCAGGCTGGTGACACCGTGTTCGCTTATCCCGCAGGGCACGATGCCGGAGAAATGCCCCAGATCCGGGTCAAGGTTGATCGAGATGCCGTGGAAGCTGATCCATTTGCGCAAGCGGATGCCAATCGCGGCGATCTTGTCCTCGGCCAGCGCGCCGGTGATGCTGCGGGGTTTGTCGGGCCGTTCCACCCAGACGCCCACGCGGCCCTCGCGGATATGGCCCTGCACCCCAAAGCTGGCCAGCGTGGCGATGACCCAACCCTCAAGCTGCTGCACGAAGCGGCGCACGTCATGGCCGCGCCGTCCCACATCCAGCATGACATAGATCACCCGCTGACCTGGGCCGTGATAGGTATACTGCCCGCCCCGCTTGCTGGGATAGACGGGGAAGCGATCGGGATCTGTCAGATCCGCGATCCGCGCGCTGGTGCCTGCCGTATAGAGCGGCGGATGTTCCAGCAGCCAGATCGCCTCGGGCGCGGTGCCCGCTGCGATTCCCGCGACGCGCGCCTCCATCCATCGCTCGGCCTCGCGGTAATCGATCAAGCCGGGGGTCGTGATCCATTCAACCATGCCGCGAAATTCCTGCTCCAACGATGCCCGAAACCCGTCCTGGCAAGCCTTTCCTGCATAACTTCTTTGGGAAAGACAAATCCTGGGTTACGATTTTCGCCATTATTTAAGCATCTCGGGGAGATTTTGAAATGACCACTCATCGTTTGAAGGCCGGTCTGGTGGCGGCGCTCTGTTTGTCAGTTTCAGCGACGCCCTCCAGCGCGGACAATCTGGGCGCCGCGATCGTCGGTGGCATCATCGGGGGCGTCATCGTGAACGAGGCGTCCAAGAACCGGCAGCGGACCACGACGACGCGCAGCACGCAACCACGCAGCACCATGAGTTCGGCCACGCGTGAACAGAACCGACAGGTGCAGACCTCGCTCAACTATTTCGGCTTTCCGGCAGGAACGCCCGACGGTGTGATGGGGCAACGGTCCCGCGCGGCGGTGGCGCAGTATCAGGCACATCTGGGCTTTCCGGCGACCGGGCAACTGACGCCCTATGAGAGGGATTTCCTTGTCTCCTCCTACAGCCGCGCGCAGATCGGCGGGCCGCAGGTCATCCGCGAGATGAATTCCAACCCGCAAGGCGTCAAGGGACTGCTGGTGGTCTGGCGCGACGAGGCGATGGGTGGGGCCTCGGGCTCCCGTACGGCCAGCTATGGCGGGATGCCGCCCGAAGTCTCGGCCGCCGTGGACGAGATCGCCGCCAGCTCCGAGCCCACGGCCGAACAGTTGCTGCAGCGGTCGGGCTTCATCCAGCTGGCCGACCTGAACGGGGACGGACGGACGGACTACCTGATCGACACCTCGGTGACGGGCAGCTCCTTCTGGTGCGGGGCCAGCAGTTGCTCGGTCATGGTCTTTGCCTCGACCCCGCAGGGCTATGCGCGCAACGACTTTCTGGCCTTCAACGCCACCCCGGCCATGTTCACCTGCCGGCAGGGGGCCTGCGAGATCGCGGGCGATGCGGGCACGGCGGGCGGCACGATGGCCGCAGCACCTGCACCCTTGCCCGTCCCTGCGATCACGGCACCTGTGACGGTGATGGCGGCCGCGCCGTCCACATCTCCGACACCGGGGCTGGGGGGGATTCAGGCGCTGCCGATGATCGCGGCGCAACCCACGGAAGCGCCGTCACTGGCCAGCCATTGCAGCAAGGTCAGCCTGCTGACCAATTCCAACGGCGGCTTCGTGACCCTGGCCACCATGGCCGACCCTGATCTGGCGCTGAGCGAGCAGTTCTGCCTGACCCGGACCTATGCCATCGGCAAGGGCGAGGACATGGTGGCCAAGGTGCAGGGCCTGACTCAGGCGCAGGTCGATCAGCAATGCGATGCCTTCGGTCCCGCGCTGGCACCGTTCGTGGCCATGCTGGAGGGATCGGATAGCGCGCAGGTGCGCGCCGAAGTGCAGAAATTCGTGCTGGGCGCCGCGATGACGGTCGAGCAGTTGCAGAGCACCGCCGAAATCTGCCTCTATACCGGTTATCGCCGTGACCGGATGGAAGTGGCGCTGGGATCGGCCTTGCTGCTGGTCGGAATCGGCAAGACTCCCTATGCGGAACTGGTGGGGCATCATCTGGCGCAGGGCTTCGGGGTGACCCGTTCGCCCGAAGAAGCGCAGGACTGGTATGCGGTCGCTGTAGACGCGATTGCGGGCGGCACCGAGGCGGTGTTCGCGCCGGGCCAGCCCGAGCGGATGGAGCTTCTGCGCGCCGCAGCGGCTGATCTGACCGGGACTGCGGAACCGCAACCGCAGAAGGCGGCGCTTCCGGCTTTCAAGCTGGACTGACGTGACGAACAGCGTCCATGAGGACAGCGCAGGGGCCAGTCTGGCCCCTGTTGCATTTATCCCCTTCACAAGGTGGCGGGCTTTGTCTATACGGCCCCTCGTCACCACATGACGTGCGGTCGTGGCGGAATGGTAGACGCGCAGCGTTGAGGTCGCTGTGGGGTAACTCCCGTGGAAGTTCGAGTCTTCTCGACCGCACCAAAATCTTGCCTATGGCATCCTCTTGAATTACAAGAAAACCTTGAAATTCGGGCCTTTTCGAAGGTCTGGGATTTGGGGGCTTTTGCACAAGCTTTGCACAAAGTTTGCACAGAAGGGGATTGGCCAGTGGAAAAGATTGACGGCGCAAAGCTCATCGGCAGCACGTGGCATTACTACAAACGGGTGCCCAAACGACTCGTGGAAGCCTACGGATTGCCAGAGTTCAAGCGCGGAACCATGAAGACGCAAGACCTCACTGAGGCGAAGCGACTGGCAAGGGCGATGCTCAATGAACTGGATGAACTGGAAGCCAAGCTGGATGCTGTATCGTCACGTGTGAAGGTCTTTGGCGACCTGACGCCGAAGGAACAAGAGCGGCTGGAAGGCGATGTGGCGCATGCTATCGCAGCACTTCCAGCGGACCAAAAGCTGCTAATCCAGAAGGCGGGTAGTGTCTGGGCTGCAGGCCGCGAAATGAACCTGCATGAGCGGTCCGCAGCATTTCAGAAAGCCGGTCTCGGGGCGGGTTACGCGCTCAAGGATGAAATGGGCGAAGAGTATGACCCTGACGACCGCGAACTTGATGAAACTCAGGATGCGGCTCGCATCAGTTTTCATGAGAAAAAGGGTAGGGCACTCAGGGATGCCTTGACCGCCGCCGATGTGATCGAACCAACGGCTAACACTGATACCAGCCTTCGAGGTCTTCTGGAAAGGTTCTGCCAAGACAAGGGCTATGTCGATAAGAATAAGATCAAGAACAAGACGCGGGGGCAGTATGCTTACGCTGTTCGCCGGTTCATCGAATATCACGGCGACGTACCCCTCGCCGATCTGACGAAGAAACACCTGACCAGTTTTGCTCGCGACTTCGTAAAGTTGCCGAAGTCTTCGCGGAAAGATGTTCGCCCCCTTGCTTTCTGGGATGCGGTCAAGGTGGCGGAAAGGGAAGGGCTGCCCCGTGTGATCAAGCGCACGCGCGACCAGAATCTGACATTGTTGAAGGTTCTCATGTCATATGCGGTTAACGAGGGAGAGCGTGAAGATGACGCAGGGTGGGGTAAATACACTGTTACGGAAAAGCAGGAAAAGCAGAGCGCGGCCAAGAAGGCAAAGCGTCACGTGTTCAGTCGCGATGAAGTCAAGTCGATTGTCGAGTATGCGTCGAAGGCGCGCGATCCCAACACCGTGGACTACTGGGCACCGCTTTTTGGGGCGTGTCATGGCCTACGGATCGAAGAGGTTTCGCAACTTCACGTCGCAGACGTGCTGACCGAAGAGAATTTTGTTTGCCTGTCTGTCACCGATGAAGCCGACCTGCAAAAGGTCAAGAACTCAAACACCTTTCGGACTATCCCGGTTCATCGTGAGATACTGGATCGTGGATTCTCCGATTTCGTTGCTCGCCGCCGTAAGGCGGGCGGCAAAATGCTATTTATGGAGGCGGAGCGTTGGGGCAACCAGCTTCACGAAATCTCCCATGACGGGCAGGGGCGCTATGGCACCTTCTACGGTTCGCGTTTTGGAAGGGACCTAAGCAAGCTGGAGATTGTCGGAAACAAGGTTGGCTTTCACAGCTTCCGTCACGCATGGACGGACCTAGCTCGCAATTCCGGAATTGGCGCTGAAATTCGCCGCGCGCTAGCGGGCCGTGACAGCGACTCCGACGAATATAAGATTGACCGAACAGAAGACCGCTATGGGCACGGGTTCAGCATCGCTGTCTTGGCTGAAAGCCTGAACAAGTTGCAGCCACTGGACTGACTAGCGCACTTTCCGGACTGAATTAAGCCCGCGTCAGCGGCATGGCCTGCCGATATTCGGTGGGCCTTTTTTGTGGCCGTAACACGGGCAGCCCCTCAGGTGTGACCAGTCAGCAACACTTTTCCTCGGCCTGAGCAAACCGTTCTGCCTCGATTCGTGGACTCGGCTGCCATTTTTTGCTACATTTAGTCAATAGTTAAATTTCTTCCCCCGAAATGAGGAATGCCATGCTGACTGTCAGTCAGGCCGATCTTGCCGATGCGCTGGACGTGACGCGGAATACAGTCACGGCTCGGACGTGTTCGCTGCCCTACACCACCGGTTCGTTGGGACAACGCCGCTACCGCCTTGGGGACGTGCTGCCTACGCTCAGGGAGCGCGAGCGCGTTTTCGTCCCGATCCTTTTCGACCTAGCAGACGGCGGCGAAGAACTGTTCGTCGGTGATGACGCTATCCACCGCGCCCGGCGCTTGGAAGCGTGGCTGCAGGGTGAGCAGCGCGAACGGCTGTTTTGCGCACAGGTGTCCTTCACGACCGCTTTGGTGTCTTCTGTGCAGTCATCGGTTCTGTTCGAGCACATCGACGCCCTGCGCCTGAGGCTGGCGCTGCACGACGACATTCTGCGTTGGACGGTCCTTGCGGATGCAAAAGCGCTTCCGCCCTTCGAACACTTCGCGCTTCCCTTCGCGATTACCAACGCACGCTATGAAACTATATTTGACAAGGAGGCCGCTTGATGGACCCCACCGAAAACTTCCGCAATATTGTTACGTCCGACGACCTGACCCGCGCCCGCTGGGAAGCGGTCAGCTACAAGGTCATTGCCGACGCCCAGAAGCTGCTGGGCATCACGCTGGACCGTGAGGCCGTTATGATGCTCCCCAGCGCCCGACTGGCGACCCTGATCGACGAACCTCTGCCTGAGTCCTTCCTGAGCGAGGTAAAGCAGCTTGAGGCCGTACAGGAGCAGATGCTTGAACAGAAGCTGCGCAAAGCTCTGGAAACGGGCGAAGAGGAAGCGCACGCGGAGCTGAACCGCCTCCCGCGTCACCTTCGCATGTCCCGCGCCCGCGACCTTGGCATGAACGCTACCCCGATCGAAGCGCCTTCATCGGTCGCGGATGAAGCGACCATGTTGCGCCGCCTGCTTACCCTCAGCCCTGCAGAAAGGCTGGCGAAGGCAAGGGCATGGGGGCTGGCATGACGTTCTGGCAGATCGTTGAAAGCATTGAGCGCGACCACCACGGCGCGTGGTGCGGGTTGTTTCACAGGACCGAGCATGGCCACCGCTTCCTGCCGACCGGCGACGTACTGACGCCCCGTGCCTATGATGAAATCCGCCGTCGGTTCGGCGCGAAGGTGGCAACGGGCGCGGAAGAGCTGACGCCCGAAGAGCGTAAGCGGAACCAGCTCAGGGCCAAGGCTCATGCGGCGGAGGGCGCGCGTTATGGCCGATAACATTCGCATTCTGGGCGTGCCGGACCCCGGAGTCACCGACGAAACAAATTGGGGGAACGCAAATCACTATGCCCTGCCCCCTGAAGAGCGTCGCAAGAGCGCGCAGAGAAAGAACGAACAAGCAGCCCGGTGGGCACGGGCGGAAGCTGTTCGCGCCAACTGGACCCCGGAAGACTTCACCGCCGAAGAAGAGCGGCTGCAGGCCGAAGTCGCGGCGAAGCTCGCCGAAAGGAAGTATCGTGATGCAGCCTGACATGTTCAACCTCGAGAAGTTCAAGGCCGCTGAGGCCCGCGCCTTACGGCGTCGGCAGCTCTGGCACGCAGCGCGCATGGCATGCCCGGACCACGCGACCTTTCGCGCCAACGTGGGCGCAATCGAGTGCGCAGTTTCGGCCCTTCTCGCAGAAGAATTTGGGGACCGCATTACCTCCTAGCCGGTGGGTTGTCCGGAAAGCAGCCGGTCCCCAAGGCGGACGAATCCGCCGCCCCTGCGTGGGGGGTCTTCTCCTTCCCCGCGCCGGGACCCAATCACCCCCAAGAATGGAATAGCATTATGCAGACCTTTGCGAATGGGCAGTTGCCCAAGTTTGACAACGACATGGTGCAGGAGCTGGCCGACGCAATCACCAAACTCGCGCGCCGCGCTGGTGGTCGCGGGATGCGCGTGAACTTCGCCCAGATTTGCGCGGCCCTCGACGACAACGAAGAGCTTGCAGCAGCGGTCCTGAACCGCGCGGGCTTCAAGCACTGCCCGGAACAGTGGGCTACCGGTAAGGGTAACAGCATCGTCAGCGACTACACTTACCCGGCAGGCTTTTCTGACGCCCTGACGGAGATTCTGGACCGGCACGACTCCGTCTAATTCTCGCAACGGCGGAGCGGATGTGAATTTTTCAATCGGCTTGCGCCGTTCCTGTGTCTTTTCGGCACCTACTACATATTGTGCGCGGACGTGCAAAATCGGCTCCGAATTCTGCTTCAAGCTGAACTTTTCTGTGTTCACCTTGCTCCGATTGGACGCATTAAAGTATTTTATTACAATGGGATGGATCGCGCATGCGGTCCGGGATACTCTGCCTCACATCGAACTACGCAACGAAAGGACGGTAGAATGAGCATCAACAACATCTTGGGCCGCGAAGGCCGCGAAACGGCGCTGGTGCTCGGGACGGATCAATTTGCCCGTATCGCACAGAACCCGATTGCGCGGGGCATTGCCGAAGAGCTGGGGCGGCTCTCAGCCAAGGTTACTGAGTTGGCGTCGGCTTGATGGACATGTCTCGTGAAGAAAGCAGTGTTGGAGGCGTTGTCTCCTACGCTGAGAAGCTGAATGAAGTCATATCAGAGATGGCAATTCACCTGCAAAATGATGAAATCTACAAGGTGAGAAAAGACCAGATGGACCGGGTGATGTTGATCGCAAATAAGATTATCTCAATCGCCGGTGACTTCATTGAAATAGATTCACTTGAGTGAATATAGCGGTGGTCCGCGTCAACGGCCCAGCCAAAATACCGGGGCGGTAGGCTTGTCTTGTTCCGTTGACGACCGACGCCCCACAGGACGTGGCCGAATGAACAGGTCTGAAGGAGTGAGCAAATGAGAAACTGACTGCAAGGAGAAATGACGAATGGCAGGAAATACGGCAGACAACCCCTTTGCTCTCGCCGGGCAGAATATCCCAAATGACGAAGATTGCGAGGTGATCGACCGGGACGAGGTCCAGACCTCCAATGTGGTTAAGCTGGACCTTCGCAAGGGCGAGCCGCACGACCGCTTGCCCAGCAAGGGCGTTTTCAACCTCCCCCCTCGCAATAGCCTCTATCACACCAAACGAGCACAGTGCGTGCGTGAGCGCGCACAGGTGGAATTGTTGGAAGAGCTTACGGACGCTATGCAGACCCTTGTCGACGGAGGGCTGCGGCGGGCCAATGAGCACTATGCAGACGTCGCCGACCATAACGCGATGACACTGGCCTATGCGCTCAGGTATGCCGCCTGCGGTCTGCACGTGATCGACTCCCACGCTATTGACCCCAAGACCGGCGAAGGCACGGATCGTCAAGGC